>NZ_JARWBG010000017.1:0-137530 GCF_029846775.1 Streptomyces chengmaiensis | reverse complement strand
GCTTCCTTCGTACTCACCCCGACCAACCGGTCCAGGCTTTCCTCCGGGCGCTTCCCTTCGGTGTTTCCAACCCTACCAGATCCTTTTCCCGTTCCGTTTCCGGTGCGGAATCCGTTTCCAGTGGCCGTTGGAGGGCCTTTCGCCTTTCGGCTGCCTTTCGGCTTTCACCACGTTAGCCGATTTCCCCGGCGACTCATAATTGAGCCACACGAAGTCACCCGGACTTGTTTTCGGCACGCCGAAACCGCACCCGCTTGGGCTGATCGTGAGTAGTGGATGGCCGTCCTCGGGTTGCTCGAAGAGCTGTGCCCGTCTCAAACGGCTCGGGATACGTTAGGTGTCACGGCAGGCGGAGTCAAGTCGACCTACGGCGGGGCAGATGAGCCCGGTAGGGGCTGACCGTGGGGTCGTCCGCGATCCAGAAGCGCCAGGGATGCTGGGCGCCGTCACCGCCCACTCCCGTGCGGGGGCCGCTGCGTACCTGGTCAGGGTCCGGTGGACTGCCGTGCAGAAGTGTCAGAGGTGAGTCGGGACCGTTGCAGAGGTCTGTGCCGTTCAGGTCGCGGCCGACGGCGAGCGCAGTGGCCAGCCGGGCGGGGCCTTTGGCCAGTTCCCTGTCGTTGCGGGCCGAGATTCGGCGCTTCCGGGCCAGTTCCGCCCCCACCTGGATCTCGCCCGCGCGCAGCAGGACTCCGCTCGCTCTTCCCTCGGGGCCGCACACCGCATTCAGGCAGTGCCACATGCCGTAGGTGAAGTAGACGTATGCATGACCGGGAGGGCCGAACATGACGGCATTGCGCGCCGTACGCCCGCGGTAGGCGTGGGAGCCTGGGTCGACCTCGCCCGCGTAGGCCTCGACCTCGGTGAGGCGTAGCTCGATAGGGCCGTCCGCGGTGAGCCGTATGAGGATGCGGCCCAGGAGTTCGGGTGCGACCTCCAGCACAGGGCGGTCGAAGAAGTCCCGGGGCAACGGCGTACGGTCGGGGCTCTCGATCATGGCGTCCGAGCGTACCGGGGAACGACGGCCCGGCGCCGGGAGTCATGGAACCGGCTACGGTCGTCGCGCGTATGTAGAGGTCAGGACCTAGGAGGAGTGAACATGGGCTTCAAGAAGCTGCTTGCGAGCTTGGGGGCCGGCGGTGCGTCGGTGGAGACGGAGCTGACCGAGGCGAACGTGGTGCCGGGCGGTGTCGTCCAGGGCGAGGTGCGCATCGAGGGCGGTTCGGTCGAGCAGGCGATCGAGGCGCTCTCCGTCGGCCTGCAGGCACGGGTAGAGGTCGAGGGCGGCGACCAGGAGTACAAGCAGGACATCGAGTTCACCAAGCAGCAGCTGGGTGGGGCGTTCCAGGTTCAGCCCGGGGCGGTGCACGTGGTGCCGTTCGGTCTGGAGATCCCGTGGGAGACGCCGGTGACGGCCATCGCGGGTCAGCAGCTGCGTGGGATGAACATCGGTGTGACCACGGAGCTTGCCATCGCCCGTGCCGTGGACTCCGGTGATCTGGACCCCATCAATGTTCATCCGCTGCCCTCGCAGCAGGCGATCCTGGATGCGTTCATCCAGCTGGGCTTCCGGTTCAAGAGCGCGGACATGGAGCGCGGGCACATCCGGGGCACGCGGCAGAAGCTGCCCTTCTACCAGGAGATCGAGTTCTTCGCGCCGGAGCAGTACCGGGGTCTCAACCAGGTCGAGCTGACGTTCGTGGCGGACGACCGCGAGATGGACGTCGTGCTGGAGATGGACAAGAAGCCGGGTCTGTTCACCGAGGGCAGCGACTCGTACAAGGCTTTCACCGTCAGCCACCACGACTTCCAGTCCACCGACTGGGCTGCGTATCTCCACCAGTGGCTGGCGGAGGTCGGCGGACGCCGCAACTGGTTCTAGGCTCGGTCCCGACCGGTCGTATCCGATTCGGAGGTTGAGACGTGACGGAGCTCAAGAGGCCGCCCCTTCCGCATGACTTTCATCCGGTGGTGCCGTCGTTCTCGGTGGTGAGCGACGACATCGCACCGGGGGCGAAGCTGGCGGACGCTCAGGTCTATGCGAAGGGGAACACCTCGCCGCATCTGCGGTGGGAGGGGTTCCCCGCGGAGACGAAGAGCTTCGCGGTGACGTGCTTCGATCCCGATGCTCCGACGGGCAGCGGGTTCTGGCACTGGGTGCTCTTCGACATCCCGGCGTCGGTGACGGAGCTGCCCGCGGGTGCGGGCAGCGGGAAGTTCGAGGGGCTGCCCGAGGGGGCCGTCCAGGTGCGCAACGACTACGGGTCGAAGGACTTCGGCGGTGCGGCTCCGCCGGCCGGTGAGAACCACCGGTATGTGTTCACCGTGTACGCGGTGGACCAGGCGAAGCTGGGGCCCGGCGCGGAGGTGTCGCCGGCCGTCGTGGGCTTCAATCTGCGCTTCCACACGATCGCCCGTGCGCAGCTCCTCGGAGAGTACGAAGCTTCTTCGAAGGGCTGATCGTTCGCCTGTTGTTTGCCCTGTCCTGGTCTTGAGGAGACCGGGGCAGGGCATTTTTTTATTGCGTTGTCCATCTCGGCGCACCCGGCCAGAGTTGATCCAGCCCCAGGTCCGCCAACAGGGCTGGGCTGGCCGGGCCATTGCACCCCCTTGCGGTGCAGCGAGCCAACATGGGAGGTGGGCGCGGTGCGTGACACGCTGGTGCTGAATGCGAGCTTTGAGCCGCTGTCGACGGTGACGATGAACCGTGCGGTCGTTCTGGTGCTTCAGGACAAGGCCGTCGTCGAGCAGGCTCATCCCGGGCTCCGGGTGCGCGGCGCCGAGGTCGATCTTCCGGTGCCTCAGGTGATCAGGTTGTGCCGCTATGTCCGGGTGCCGTTCCGAAGACAGGCGCCGTGGTCGCGGAGAGGTGTGCTGGTGCGGGACCAGCACCGGTGTGCGTACTGCGGGAAGCGGGCCACGACCGTCGACCATGTGGTGCCGAAGTCGCACGGCGGTACGGACAGCTGGCTGAATACGGTGGCCTCCTGCGCGGAGGACAATCACCGCAAAGCCGACCGCACGCCGGAGGCGGCGGGGATGCCGCTGCTGCACAAGCCGTTTGTGCCGTCGCCCGCCGAAGCGATGCTGCTGGGGCTGCGGGCGGGTGAGCGTGCGGCGCTGCCGCAGTGGCTGACGGCGCGGACTGCTGTCACGCAGTCGGCCGCATAGCAGTCCGCGGACGGGTGAGGCCCGTGTGAGCCCCTGTCGGGTGCTCGTACGGGCCTCGTCTCATGCGGCTCGCCGCGCCTCAGTCGATGGTCGGCTGTTCGCGGCGCTCCGTACCGGTGGGCGCGGCGGACTTGACGCCTCCGCCGTTGCCTCCGAGGGGGCCGAGGCCGGCCATGTTGCCCATGGCGCCGCTGAGGCCCTTGAGGGCGTCGCCGATTTCGCTGGGGACGATCCAGAGTTTGTTGGCGTCGCCTTCGGCGATCTTCGGGAGCATCTGGAGGTACTGGTAGGCGAGGAGCTTCTGGTCGGCGTCGCCGGCGTGGATGGATTCGAAGACCGTACGGATCGCCTGGGCCTCGCCCTCGGCGCGCAGCGCGGCAGCTTTGGCCTCGCCTTCCGCGCGCAGGATCGCGGACTGCTTCTCGCCTTCCGCGGTGAGGATCTGTGACTGGCGGATGCCCTCCGCGGTGAGGATCGCGGCGCGCTTGTCGCGGTCGGCGCGCATCTGCTTCTCCATCGAGTCCTGGATGGAGGTGGGCGGCTCGATGGCCTTCAGTTCGACGCGGTTGACGCGGATGCCCCACTTGCCGGTCGCCTCGTCGAGGACTCCGCGCAGGGCGGCGTTGATCTCCTCGCGGGAGGTCAGGGTCCGCTCCAGGTCCATGCCGCCGATGATGTTCCGCAGGGTGGTGACGGTGAGCTGCTCGATGGCCTGGATGTAGCTGGCGACTTCATAGGTCGCGGCGCGGGCGTCGGTGACCTGGTAGTAGATGACGGTGTCGATGTTGACGACCAGGTTGTCCTGGGTGATCACCGGCTGGGGCGGGAAGGGCACGACCTGCTCGCGCAGGTCGATCCGGTTGCGGATCGAGTCGATGAACGGGACGACGATGTTCAGGCCCGCGTTCAGCGTGCGGGTGTAGCGTCCGAACCGTTCGACGATGGCGGCGCTGGCCTGCGGGATGACCTGGATCGTCTTGATCAGGGCGATGAAGACCAGCACCACCAGAATGATCAGGACGATGATGATCGGTTGCATCGCGTTCCCTGTGCCCTTCGCTGCCGTATGAATCCGATGATCGAGTTTCTCAGAACTCGGCCTGCTGTGGGGACGGTTGGCGTCGTCATCACATGACCACCGCGGTGGCGCCGTCGATCTCGACGACGTCGACCTGCTGGCCCGCCTCGTAGGTCATGTCGGCGTCGAGGGCACGTGCCGACCAGATCTCCCCGGCGAGCTTGATCCGGCCCCCGCCGGCGTCGACCCGTTCCAGAACGACGGCCTGACGGCCTCTCAGCGCATCGACTCCGCTGGCGAACTGTCCCCCGCGCTGGTTTCTGTGGCGGCTGGCGATGGGCCGTACGACCGCGATGAGGGCCACGGACACGGCGGCGAAGACGAGCACTTGGAGCACGGTGCCGCCGCCGAGCGCGGCGGTGACCGCCGCGGCCACCGCTCCGGCGGACAGCATGCCGAACTCCGGCATGGCGGTCAGCACGAGCGGAATGCCCAGTCCGACCGCGCCGATCAGCCACCACACCCATGCGTCGATGTCCACGTGGTCATGGTAGGACCGCCGGTCGCGCTCGGGACAGGGGTCGTCTTTCGCTCTGAGGTGACGCACTGCGGGTTTATGCGGCGCGCCGAAGGACCGGGGGGTGTGCGGCCGGTTCAGCCGAGCGGGAGGCCCTGAGCCGTCCAGCGGCCGTCGTGGTGCTCGACGATCAGCGGGAGGCCGAAGCAGCGCGAGAGGTTGCGCGAGGTGAGCTCCGTCTCCACCGGGCCCGCGGCCAGCACCTTGCCCTGGCGGATCATCAGCACATGGGTGAAGCCGGGCGGAATCTCCTCGACATGGTGGGTGACCATGATCATGGAGGGGGCGTAGGCGTCGCGGGCGAGGCGGCCGAGGCGGCGTACCAGGTCCTCGCGGCCTCCGAGGTCGAGTCCGGCCGCCGGCTCGTCGAGGAGCAGCAGCTCGGGGTCGGTCATCATCGCGCGGGCGATCATCGTGCGCTTACGCTCGCCCTCGGAGAGGGTGCCGAAGGCGCGGTCCAGGTACTCGGTCATGCCGAGGCGATCGAGGAAGGCGCGGGCGCGCTCCTCGTCGACGGCGTCGTAGTCCTCGTGCCAGGTGGCGGTCATGCCGTAGGCGGCGGTGAGCACGGTCTGCAGGACGGTCTGCCGCTTGGGGAGCTTGTCGGCCATGGCCACGCCGGCCATGCCGATGCGGGGGCGGAGCTCGAAGACGTCCACGCGGCCGAGGCGCTCGCCGAGGATGTGGGCCTCGCCCGTGGTGGGGAAGAGATAGCTGGAGGCGATGTTGAGGAGGGTGGTCTTGCCGGCGCCGTTGGGGCCGAGGATGACCCAGCGCTCGCCTTCCTTGACCGACCAGGAGACGTCGTCCACCAGAGCGCGTCCGTTGCGGACCACGGATACGTCCACCAGCTCCAGTACATCGCTCATGAGCGCGTTGTCTCCCCATGCAATCGTCTTGAGGTGTTGGGTGGCCTTTTGTCCGCCTGTGGGCGTGGCTCCCAGACAAACCTACGCCACCGGTCGGGTGGCTCCGTCCTCAGGCCCGGTACCTACGCTGGGTCCATGCAATCGGAACCACGCTCAGGACGGCTGGCCGCTTGGGGAAATGCCCTGTTGGCCGGACTTGTATCACCGGATGAGGCGGCGCTCGCCGTCGTCGGCGGCGACGCGGTGCACCGGATGGAGGGGCTGCCGGGCGAAGCGGCGCCGGTCGGGCTGACGCTGGCACTCGGGCGGCTGCGGGGCCTCGGGGTGACCGGGTACCGGGTCGCGCTGCCCGCGCCGGGGCATCCGCTGGGGCTCAGCGGCCCGCCGGAGTTCAATGTGCGGGCGCTTCAGGCCGAGGAGGCGGTCGTCGCCGTGGGCGCCCCGTACGGGCTGGTGCCCGAGGTGGACGAGGCCGGTCCCGAGGGGGATGTTCATGTCGAGGTCGTCTGGCACTGTCTGCCGGTGCGGGAGGCCCCGCCCGCGGATGTGCCCTCGCTCGGTGAGGCGGAGCGGGAGCTCGCGGAGGCGCTGCGGGAGGCGACGGCCGTGCTGACCCGGCTGGATGTGGCGGCGTCGGGGCCGGTGGCCGAGGCCGCGGTGGACGCCTACCGGGCGCGGGCGGCTCGGGGGCCGGGCGAGCGGCTGGCACCGGGTTATCCGCCGAGGGCGGCGCGGGTGCTGGAGCTGGCCCAGCGGATCGGGCTGCTGATCTCGGTGGCGTACGAGAACGGGCACGGCAGTGCGGTGAGCGCATCGGAGATGGCGGCACGGGTCGCGGCGCTGCGTCCGGTGGAGCGGGTGGCCCGCCGGGCCCAAGTGGCCGCGTACAACGCCTATGTGGAGGAGCGGGAGCGGGGAACGCGGTAGCTCTCCGCTGCGAGCGGCGAAGCAGACCGGACCCCGGCGGGAGGGGCCGGGGTCCGGTGGCCACTGCGCGGGTGGCGTACCGCGTCAGTTGTTGGTGGCGAGGTTCCCGAAGGCGGGGTTCAGCACGCCGACCACGTTCACGGAGTTGCCGGAGACGTTGACCGGGACGTGGACCGGAGCCTGAATCAGGTTGCCGGAGACGAAGCCCGGGGAGTCCTTGGCGTAGCCGTCAGCGTGAGAACTGGCGGAGGCCACACCAGCGCCTGCCGCGACAAGGCTTCCGGCCACCATGGTCAGGGTCGCGGCCTTCTTCAGGTTCTTCACTTCGAAATCCTCCTAGGCATTCGCCGCGACCGTCCGTCGCAGCACGCCATGGAGAACGGCCCTGGCCCGATCTGGATGCGCCACGTGGGTTACATACACACGACGGTATGAATCTCTGACTGCGGGGCGACGATCTGCACAACCCACGGGCAGCCTTGCGCGTCGGTCGATCTTCCGCAGCCCGCCCATGGGGGTCTCGCCGCCGAAGGTCATCCGGCGAGGCCATGGCGCACCGCCCACAGCGCCGCCTGGGTGCGGTCCGCCAGGTCCAGCTTCATCAGGATGTTGGAGACATGCGTCTTGACCGTCTTCTCGGACAGCACCAGCGCCCGGGCGATCTCGCGGTTGGAGCGGCCGTCGGCGATGAGGCCGAGGACCTCCCGCTCACGTTCGGTGAGCGTGCTTCCGCGGCCCGTGCCGTTCACCGGATCGTCCTGGGAGAGCAGCGCGTCGGCGACCTCCGGCTGGAGCAGCACATGGCCCGCGTGCACGGAGCGGATGGCGCCGGCCAGCGCATCCGGGTCGACGTCCTTGTAGACGTAGCCGGACGCGCCCGCACGCAGGGCGGGGACGACGGTGCGCTGCTCGGTGAAGCTGGTGACGATGAGCACCCGGGCCGCGTTGCCGAGCTCGCGGAGCTTGCGCAGCGCCTCGATGCCGTCGACTCCGGGCATCTTGACGTCCATCAGCACCACGTCGGGCTTCAGCTCCTCGGCGCGGGTGACGCCTTCCGCTCCGTCGCCGGCCTCGCCGACGACCTCGATGTCGTCCTGGACCTCGAGGAAGGTCCGCAGGCCCCGGCGGACCACCTGGTGGTCGTCGACCAACAGGACTCTGATCGCCCTCCCGTCGCCCACCACCACCCTTCTTTCGAAGTGCTGCGCACCGCCCCCCACATCCCCGTCGCCCACCACCACCCTTCTTTCGAAGTGCTGCGCACCGCCCCCCACATCCCCGTCGCCCACCACCACCCCTCTCTCGAAGTGCTGGCCACTGTCCCTCTTGTCTTCACCCACCGGGGACCTCCATCTCGATCGTCGTGCCCATGCCTGGCGTCGACTGGACGGTCAGTCTGCCGCCGACGCCGCCGGCGCGGTCCCGCATCGAGACCAGTCCCAGGTGGCGGCCCGCGCGGCGCACGGCCTTCGGGTCGAACCCCCTGCCGTTGTCGGTGACGCTGAGCAGCGCGCCGCCGCCGCGGCGGACGAGGGCGACCCGGACCTCGTCGGCCTCCGCGTGGCGCAGGGCGTTGTGCAGGGCTTCCTGGGCGACGCGCAGCAGCGCCTCCTCCTGGGCGGCGGGCAGGGCGCGAATGCCGCTGCTGTCGAAGCTGACCCGGGCGCTGTGGGCGCGGTCGAGCACCTGGATCTGCGTACGGAGGGTGTTGACCAGACCGTCCTCGTCGAGGGCGGCGGGGCGCAGCTCCACCACGGCGGCGCGCAGTTCGTCGGCGGCTTCGGCAGCCAGCTCGGCGACCTGCCGCAGCTCGCCCTTGGCGCGCCCCGGGTCGCGGTCGACGAGGGCGGCGGCGGCCTGGGCGGTGAGCCGCAGGGAGAACAGCTTCTGGCTCACCGCGTCATGCAGCTCATGGGCGAGCCGCGAGCGCTCCTCGGCGATGGTGAGCTCCCGGCTGCGCTCGTACAGCCGGGCGTTGGTCAGGGCGATCGCCGCGTGTTGGGCGAGGATCGAGAGCAGTTCCTCGTCGTCTTCGGTGAAGCCGCAGCCGTCCCCTCCGGGCGGGCGGGGGCAGCGCTTGTCGGCGAGGAAGAGCGCGCCGATGATCTCGTCGCCGTCCTTGATGGGGAGCCCCAGGAAGTCGGACATGTCGGGGTGGGCGGTGGGCCAGCCCTCGAAGCGGGGGTCCTTGCGGACATCGGCGAGCCGCTGCGGCCTCGCCTCGTGGAGCATCGCGGCGAGAATGCCGTGCTGCCGCGGGAGCGGGCCGATCGCCTTCCACTGGGAGTCGCTGACGCCGTCGACCACGAACTGGGCGAAGCCTCCGTGGTCGTCGGGCACGCCCAGGGCCGCGTACTCGGCGTCGAGGAGCTCGCGCGCCGAGGCGACGATCGTCTTCAGGACGTCGCGCACCTCCAGGTGTCGGCTCATCGCGAGCAGCGCGGTGCTCACGGCGGAGAGGCCGGAGCTGGATCGATCGCTCATGGATTCACCGTACCGGCGGGGTGTGACAGTCCGTATCCGTCTGGGGACGGCTGCCGGTTGGGGCTGCGGACCTAGGCCGAAGTGCCCTTCCGGGTCGGGGCCGGGGGACGAGGCGACGGCACCTGCGGCGGGTCGAGGCTGGGTCCGTCACAGCAGCCATGGAAGGGGATGGACCGCATGCCTGTAGCGATGATCACGGGGGCTTCGAAGGGACTGGGCAGGGCGCTCGCCGGGGCGCTGGCGCAGCGTGGCTGGGATCTGGTGCTGGATGCCAGGTCGGCGGGACCGCTGGAGGAGAGCGCGCGGGCGGCCCGGGAGCACGGGGTGCGGGTGACCGCGGTGCCCGGGGATGTCACCGACGGGGCGCACCGTGCGGAGCTTGCGGCCGCGGCCGAGCGGCTGGGGGGTCTCGATCTGCTGGTGAGCAATGCCAGTGCGCTGGGCGCGGAGCCGCTGGTGCGGCTGGAGGCGCTGCCGCTCGCGGGGCTGCGGCGTGCGCTGGAGACGAATGTGGTGGCCGCGCTGGGGCTTGTGCAGCAGACGCTGCCCCTGCTGCGTGCGTCCGCGGCCGGCACGCTGATCGCCGTCAGCTCGGACGCCGGGGCCGAGGCGTATGAGACGTGGGGCGGTTACGGGGCTTCGAAGGCGGCGCTCGACCAGCTGGCGGCGGTGCTGGCCGTGGAGGAGCCGGGGCTGCGGGTGTGGTGGGTGGACCCGGGCGATATGCAGACGGATCTGTATGCGGCGGCCGTTCCGGACGACCGTGATCCGCGGCCGGCGCCGGAGTCGGTGGCAAGGGAGTTTCTGCGGCTGCTGGAGAAGCGGCCGGCGAGCGGGCGGCACACGGCGCAGGCGCTGCTGGACGCAGAGTGAGCCGGGGGGTGAAAGCGGTGGCGGGCGTGCTGGAGACGCTGGATTCGCTGAGTGTTCCGCCGGAGCTGTCGGCTCGGGTGCCGCCGGAGGTGCGCGGCGCGGGCCGTGACGATGTGCGGCTGCTGGTGTCGCGCGGTGTCGAGGTGTCGCACCGTGCGTTCCGTGAGCTGCCGGGGCAGCTGCGGGCGGGCGATGTGCTGGTGGTCAATACGTCGCCCACGCTGCCCGCCGCCGTCGACGCGCGCATGGGCGTCGAGCAGGCGGGCGGGGAGCCGGTCGTGGTGCACTTCTCGACGCGGGGCGAAGGCCGGCGGTGGGCAGTCGAGCTGCGGACGCCGGACGGGTCGGGCAGCACGGTGCCGCGCCCGGGGGCCCGGCGGGGGCGGTGGTGCGGCTGAGAGGCGGGACGCGGCTGGTGCTGCGCCGGCCGCTCGTGCCGGGGGCCGACCGGCTGTGGTGGGCGGACGCGCCCATGGACGTGGGGCGGCTGCTGCACCGGCACGGCAGACCGATCCGGTACGGGTACACGGAACGCGACCAGCCGCTCAGCGCGTATCAGACGGTGTTCGCGCTGCCCTCCCCCGACGGCTCGGGCTCCGCGGAGATGCCGTCGGCCGCGCGGCCCTTCACAACGGGGCTGGTGGCGGAGCTGGTGAGCCGGGGGGTGCAGTTCGCTCCCGTCACGCTGCATACGGGGGTGGCGTCGGCGGAGGCCCACGAGCCGCCGTATCCGGAGCGTTTCCAGGTGCCGGCGACGACGGCGTGGCTGGTGAACGCCGCACGCGCGGCGGGCGGGCGCGTGGTGGCGGTGGGGACCACCGCGGTGCGGGCCCTGGAGACGGCGGCGGACGACCGGGGTGTGGTGCGGGCGGCGTCGGGCTGGACGGATCTGGTGGTCACGCCGGGGCGCGGGGTGCGGGCGGTGGACGGGCTCCTGACCGGGCTGCACGAGCCCACGGCCTCACATCTGCTGATGCTGGAGGCGATCGCGGGCCGGGAGGCGCTGTGCCGCGGATATACCGAGGCGCTGGAGCATCTCTATCTCTGGCACGAGTTCGGCGACAGCCACCTCATACTGCGGGATGACAACCCTCACTCTTTGAATTGCTGACGCAACATTTGGTGAGGTCTCCGCGGGCCCGATGTGAGCCCGCACATAGGACGTACATCACTTACGAAGTGCGCTAGTGGCGGGATAAGCATGACGTGAGCGGGGGCTAGACGGCCGAAAGGGCACCTTTCGGACACCCTGATCCACTAGCGGGGATAGTACGTCACACCTTTGCCACATGATTTTGCTGCCGCTAAGAATTGCGTCCGGTCGCCGCCGATGAGCGGAATGCCGCCCGGCATGTTGCGACCATCCCGCGCTATTCGAAGAGGTACGTCTGCATGTCTGCGTTCACCCCTGGCAACAGCCGCCTGAAGAAGACCCACAAGTTCTCGATCGCCGGTGTCGCCGCCGTTGGCGCCGCCGCCCTCGCGTTCTCGCTCGTCCCGGGCAACGCTTCCGCCGACGCCCAGACGAAGGAGGTCTCGGCTGCTCCGGTGGCGTGGGCTTCGGGTGTCGAGTCGGCCCCGCTGATGCAGAAGAGCATCACCGAGCAGCAGTCGGTCTTCGACCGCCTGGCCAAGGAGCAGGCGGAGGCGGAGAAGAAGGCGGAGGCCGAGAAGAAGGCCAAGGCCGAGGCCGAGGCGAAGAAGAAGGCGGAGGCCGAGAAGAAGGCCAAGGCGAAGGCCGCCGCCGAGAAGCGCAAGAAGGAGCAGGCCGCCAGCCGCGCCGCCGAGCGCAAGCCGGTCTACGCCAACAACCTGGACGGCTGGATCCGCGAGTCGCTGGCCATCATGAAGAAGCACGGCATCCCCGGCACGTACGAGGGGCTGCACCGCAACATCATGCGTGAGTCCAGCGGCAACCCGAACGCCATCAACAACTGGGACATCAACGCGCGCAACGGCGTCCCGTCGATCGGCCTGCTGCAGGTCATCAAGCCGACGTTCGACGCCTACCACGTCCCTGGCACGGCCAAGAGCCAGTACGACCCGGTCGCCAACATCACCGCGGCCGCCAACTACGCGGCCGACCGGTACGGCTCGATCGACAACGTCGACGGCCCGTACTGAGCAGCGGACTGACGCGGGCGAGCGGACTGGTGCAGGTGGACTGAGCGGACGCGGGCGGCGTCGCCCTCCACGCCGGCGCCGCCCGTGCCGAAGGGCGGCACCCCGAAACAGGGGTGCCGCCCTTCGGCGTGCCGCATGTGCTTCGGGCGGCACGTTACTTGCGCATCACCTCGGGCTCGTGGCGGCGCAGCAGTCGGGCGACGGCGACTCCGCAGACCACTCCGATGGCGAGCAGGATGGTGATGTTGAGGCCCCACTGGCCCGCGGTGGGCTCCCACAGGGGGTCGAAGTTGGTGGGGTTCTTCGGGTCCCACGGCGGCATCAGACGGGACAGGTCGAGCGTGGTGGCGGCGCCGGCGATGGCCCAGCGGGACGGCATCAGCCAGGCGAACTGCTCCAGGCCGGGCGAGTCGTAGACCTGGAAGAGGATGCCGGTGAAGACGACCTGGACGATCGCGAACATGACCAGCAGCGGCATCGTCTTCTCGGCGGTCTTCACCAGCGAGGAGATGACCAGGCCGAACATCATCGAGGTGAAGCCGAGCGCGGTGACGACAAGGCAGAGCTCGACGGCCGGGGGCATGATCAGGCCCTCGGGGGGCAGCTCGCGGCTGGCGAAGCCGATGCCGCAGATGATGATGCCCTGCAGGGCGGTGATCACACCGAGGACGATCACCTTGGACATCAGATAGGCGGACCGGGACAGGCCGGTGGCCCGTTCCCGTTCGTAGATGACCCGTTCCTTGATCAGTTCGCGTACGGAGTTTGCCGCGCCGGAGAAGCACATGCCGACCGCGAGGATCAGCATGATCGTGCCCGCGTCGCCGTTGAACCTGCTCGGCGGCTTGGGCGGGGCGAGGCCGAAGTCCGCCGGGATGACGACGGAGACCAGGCCGAGGACGGCCGGCAGGATCACCATCAGGGCCATGAAGCCCCTGTCGGACGCGATCACCGAGGAGTAGCGGCGCATCAGCGTCCACAGCTGCGCGAACCAGCCCTGTGGTTTCGGCGGGCGCATCGCCTGGGCGGGCGGCATCGTTACGGACTGCGCGGCGACCGCGTCGATGTCCGCGGCGTACAGCTGGTAGTGCTGCGAGCCCTTCCAGCGTCCGGCCCAGTCGTAGTCCCGGTAGTTCTCGAAGGCGGAGAACACATCGGCCCAGGTGCTGTAGCCGAAGAAGTTCAGCGCCTCGTCGGGCGGGCCGAAGTAGGCGACGGAACCGCCGGGGGCCATGACGAGGAGCTTGTCGCACAGCGCCAGCTCGGCCACGGAGTGGGTGACGACGAGGACGGTGCGCCCGTCGTCGGCGAGACCGCGCAGCAGTTGCATGACATCGCGGTCCATGCCCGGGTCGAGGCCGGAGGTCGGCTCGTCCAGGAAGATCAGTGACGGCTTGGTCAGCAGCTCCAGGGCGACCGAGACACGCTTTCGCTGGCCGCCGGAGAGGGCGGTGACCTTCTTCTCCTTGTGGATGTCGAGCTTCAGCTCGCGCAGCACCTCGTCGATGCGGGCCTCGCGCTCCGCCGCGGCGGTGTCGCCGGGGAAGCGAAGCTTGGCCGCGTACCTCAGGGCGGTGCGGACGGTCAGCTCCTTGTGCAGGATGTCGTCCTGCGGGACCAGACCGATGCGCTGGCGCAGCTCGGCGAACTGCTTGTAGAGACTGCGGTTGTCGTAGAGGACGTCCCCCTGGTCGGCGGGCCGGTAGCCGGTGAGCGCCTTGAGCAGCGTGGACTTCCCGGAGCCCGACGGGCCGATGACGCCGATCAGCGACTTCTCCGGGACGCCGAAGCTGACGTCCTTGAGGATCTGCTTGCCGCCGTCGACCGTCACCGTGAGATGGCGGGCGGAGAAGGAGACCTCGCCGGTGTCGACGAACTCCTCCAGGCGGTCGCCGACGATCCGGAAGGTGGAGTGGCCGACGCCGACGATGTCGTTCGGGCCGATGACGACGGAGGAGGACTTTGCGATCGGCTGGCCGTTGACATAGGTGCCGTTGTGGGAGCCGAGGTCGCGGATCTCGAAACGGCCGTCAGGGGTGGCGGTGAACTCCGCGTGGTGGCGCGAGACCTGGAGGTCCGAGACGACCAGTTCGTTCTCCAGCGCACGGCCGATGCGCATCACACGGCCGAGGGCGAGCTGGTGGAACGTGGTCGGGCTGCGGTCCCCGTGGACCGGCGGCGCCCCCGCGGCGCCGCCGGACGCTGCATGTCCAGACTGCTGGTGCGGCACCTGAGGCTTTGGAGCCGCGGCGGCGGGTTGCTGGGGCTGCTGCGGCTGCACGGGCTGCTGCGGCTGAGGCTGTGGCTGCACGGGCTGCTGAGGGGGCGACTGCTGCCAGCCTTGCTGCTGCGGGGCCACCTGTGTCGCCTGAGCGTGCGCCGGCGCGGGCGCCTGCTGCGGCGCGGACGCGGCTCCGGACAGACTCAGCCGCGGGCCGTCGGTGGCATTGCCCAAGTGCACTGCGGCGCCGGGGCCGATCTCCATCTGGTGGATCCGCTGACCGTGCACATAGGTGCCGTTGGTGCTGCCGTGATCCTCGATGACCCAACTGCGGCCGCCCCAGCTGAGGGTGGCGTGCCGCCACGAAACCCTGGCGTCCTCGACCACCAGATCGCCCTGCGGATCACGTCCCAGGGTATACGTCCTGGACGGATCGAGCGTCCAGGTCCTTCCGTTCAATTCCAGTACGAGTTCCGGCACTCCATGCCCCACTAGTTGTCCCCCGAGTGACCCCCATCACAGGGAGTCTAGGGATGGCGAACATCGGGGGGAACTATTTCAGGCCCGGTCCCCCAACTGAAAGTCGGGCCTGTGAAGACCTGTTCGGGATGGCCGTTGACGGGGGAGAAACTACCCCGGAGAGTAGTAAGAACCCATGACTGCGCACGGAACATGCGCAGTTGGGGACAACTGGGCCAAAGCCCAGTGGGGGGATCGGGGGGTCCGGATGGACTCTGTCAGGTACGACGACAACGGCAGGCGGACGCCGTCGGTGCGGTGGGGCAGGGTCCTGCTGTCGGCGGTGGCCGCGGTGAGCTGGGCGCTGGCGGGCATGGCCGGTGCGGCGGCGCTGGGGCTGCATCTGCTGGGGGCTGATGCGACCGCCTCAGTGGGGCCGATGACCGCCGCCGCGGTGGTGCTCGCCATCGGCGGCTCGGTGACGCCGACCGGCGATGTGTCCGCCTTCGGCATCGACGGCGGCGCGCAGGCGCGGACGGCCGTCGACATCGCGCCACTGGGTGTGGGGCTGGTCGGGGCGCTGCTCCTCGCGTACGTCTTTCTGCGTTCGCTGCGGATAGTGCGGCCGTACGCCGTACATCTGGCGGCACCGGAGCTGCTCGCGCGGGCGGCCGCGGTGGCTGTGCTCTTCGTGGCGATGACGGGCGGGCTCGCGTGGGCGGGTCACGACGTCATCACCATCGACGGCCTGGAAGTGGAGGTCCCCTCCGCGGACCTGCCCGTGGTGGGCGATCTGCTCCCCGGCGGGACCGGTGAGCCGGTGCGGGCCGAGGCCGCCGTGGGCTACAGCGTCAATACGGCGGACTCGCTGGCCGGCGCGGCGGTGTGGGTCGTCGGCGTGCTGATCGTCGCTCTGCTGTCCTCACGCCGCACTCCGCTGCCCCGGGGCGCGGTGTGGGAAGCGGTGCGGAAGGTGCGTCCCGCGGTGTCGGCGGTGGTGACGGTCGCGCTGACGGCTGTGCTCGCCGGGTACGCGGCGGCCGGATACGCGGCGATCGGGGACGAGAACCCCGGCCGGATCGCCGGAGCAGCCTTGCTCGGCGCGCCGAACGGCGTCTGGGTCGGCCTGTCGCTCGGGCTCTTCGTTCCCTGGGAAGGCCGGGTGACCGGTGGCCTGGAGCGGGTGCTGCCCCATCCGCTGGACGAGCTGCTGGTCTCCTCGGGGTCCACCGGCCCGGTGACCGTGGGCCGGCTGGCCGAGCTGGACGGCCGGGTGTGGCTGCTCTCCGTGGCAGCGGGCGTGGCGATGCTCTGCGCGGGGGTCCTGGCGGCGGAGCGGTCCTGGGGAACGGAGACCTGGGGCTGCTCGGCGACCCGTTTCACCGTACGTACGGCGCTGCGGCTGGGGCTGGCGGCGGGGGCCGGGCTGGCGCTGCTGGTGTGGCTCACGGGGGTGTCGGTGGATGCGTCGCTGTCCGTGCTGGGCATCGACGCCGTGGGCGCGGAGGTCGCCCTGCGGGGGGCGACCGGGGTGGCTGCGCTGCTGGGCGCTGTGTGGGGCGCGGGGGCGGGGGCGGTCGGGGGGCTGCTGGTGTACGCCCTGATGCGGGGCGAGCCTCGTGGCGGCGCCCCGGACTCCCCGGGGCCGTACCAGCCGTCGGCCCCCTCGTACCGGGCGCCGAACCCGGACACCAACCCGTACCTGAGGCTGCCGGGGAGGTGGGACGGGCGGGGACGCGGGGGTGGGTGACCAGCATGCCGCCGGGCCCGACACGGAACAGAGGGACGGCGCGGACTCCGGCCTGCCGCCAGGCGCGGGCTGTCCGGGAGGCATGGCGGACTCCAGCACCCGCCAGGCGCGGGAGGGGGCCTGGTCAAGGGGGCAGAGGGAGTCACATGGGCGCGAACGGCCGGGGAAGCTGGGGAAAACTGCAGGGGACGATGTGGCGCAGGTCTGTCCGGGTGGCGGGACGGGGGAGGTGGCTCCCCCGTATGCCCGATACGGTGGAAGCACCATGAGCGCATCGCAGACCCCAGCCGTACGCACCCTTCTCGTGAAGATCTTCGGGAAGGACCGTCCCGGCATCACCGCCGGCCTCTTCGACACCCTCGCTGCCTACTCCGTCGACGTCGTCGACATCGAGCAGGTCGTCGCCCGCGGCCGCCTCATGCTGTGTGCGCTCGTCACCGCGCCGACCGGCGGCGCAACCGCCGAGGGTGAGCTGCGCGCCACCGTGCACAGCTGGGCGGACTCACGCAAGCTCCAGGCTGAGATCATCTCCGGCACCGGCGACAACCGGCCGCGCGGCAGCGGCCGTTCCCATGTCACCGTGCTGGGGCACCCGCTCACCGCCGAGTCCACCGCCGCCATAGCGGCCAGGATCACCGGTGCGGGCGGCAATATCGACCGTATCTACCGGCTTGCGAAGTACCCCGTCACGGCCGTGGAGTTCGACATCTCCGGTGTGGAGACCGAACCGCTGCGCACGGCCCTGGCCACCGAGGCCGCGGAGATCGGCGTCGATGTGGCCGTGGTCTCCGCCGGGCTGCACCGCAGGGCGCAGCGGCTGGTGGTGATGGACGTCGACTCGACGCTCATCCAGGACGAGGTCATCGAACTGTTCGCCGCGCACGCAGGCTGTGAGAAGGAGGTCGCCGAGGTGACCGCCGCCGCGATGCGGGGAGAGCTGGACTTTGAACAGTCGCTGCACGCCCGGGTCGCGCTGCTTGCCGGGCTCGACGCCTCCGTCGTGGAGAAGGTGCGCACCGAGGTCACGCTGACCCCCGGCGCCCGGACCCTGATCCGCACGCTCAAGCGGCTCGGTTACCAAGTCGGCGTTGTCTCGGGCGGTTTCACCCAGGTCACCGATGATCTGAAGGACCGTCTCGGACTGGACTTCGCCTCGGCGAACACGCTGGAGATCGTCGACGGGAAGATCACGGGCCGGGTTGTCGGCGAGGTCGTGGACCGTGCGGGCAAGGCGCGGCTGCTGCGCCGGTTCGCGGCGGAAGCGGGGGTGCCCCTGGCGCAGACCGTGGCGATCGGCGACGGGGCGAACGACCTCGACATGCTGAACGCGGCCGGTCTGGGCGTCGCCTTCAATGCGAAGCCCGTCGTCCGCGAGGCCGCGCACACCGCGGTCAATGTCCCGTTCCTCGACACGGTGCTGTATCTGCTGGGCATCACCCGTGAAGAGGTCGAGGCGGCGGACATCGACGAGGACTGAGCCGTCCACGACACGGCCCGGGCCGGGCGGAAACCTGGCCGGGCGAACCGGGCGATGCGGGGCCGGGCGATACAGGGCCCGGCGGAAAGCCGGGTGAAACGGCCCTCCGCTGAGCGAACCGAGTCCCGGCACCGCAGCGGTGCCGGGACTCCGCCCTTCCAGCCCGTGGCGCGGAGACCGGCTACTTGGACGGCGCCCAGTAGTCGACCAGCGTGCCGACGCCCGGCTCCAGCGTCTTCCAGGTGCCGCTGAACGAGATCACGGCAAACGCGGAGGTCGGGAAGCCGCGGCGGGCCATCCGGTCGCCGGCGTCCCCCTCCGACTCCGCGGAGAGGATGTCGGCGAGCCCCTGCACGCCGGGGTTGTGGCCGATGAGGAGGACGTTCTGCATGTCGTCCGGGGTTTCGTTGAGCACGGCGATCAGCTCGCCGGGCGAGGCCTCGTAGACCCGCTCCTCGTAGACGGTCTTCGGCCGGCGCGGGAACTCCTGAACGGCGAGCTTCCAGGTCTCGCGGGTCCGGGTGGCGGTCGAGCAGAGGGCCAGATCGAAGGCGATGCCGGTGTCCGCCAGCTTGCGCCCGGCGACCGGGGCGTCCTTGCGGCCCCGCTCGGCGAGCGGTCGCTCATGGTCGGTCACCTGTGGCCAGTCGGCCTTGGCATGCCGGAAGAGGACAATCCTGCGGAGTTCTGCGACGCTCATGCATCCCAGCTTCGCATGAAACGCGCCACAGGGCGCAGGGTGTTGACGACCTCCCCCCGTGACGGGTGAACGGATGATCACCGCGGCCGTCAGCCCGTGAACGTCTGCCGTATGTGCTCGAGGAGCCGGCCGAGGGCGGGATCTCCCGCGGCCTCCGCCGGGCCTTTGTCCATGATGAGAGCGAGGAGGCAGACGAAGGCGATCAGCGGCAGGGTGAGGGCCCACCACGGCAGCCGGGCTTCCGCGCCGCCCAGGGCGATGGGCCTGCGGCCGGCGCGGGGAGCACGGGCGCGGGGGCGGCGGGTGGTGATGTGCGCATGGGCCGACATGGCCGCCTCCGTGGATCTCGCGATGCGGTGGTGGGAACTGCTTCCAACCTACGGATCGCGCTGCGGCCGGCCCATCCGGCAACCCACCCACTTGTCCCTGAGCCTGACCCCCTAGGGGATGGGGGTGCCAGCCCCACCCCCGACGTGTCCGGAGCGGCCGGTCCACGGTGCGGGCGGGTCCCGCGGCGGCCGGTCCGCAAGACGGGCCGGTCCGCAAGACGGGCGTGCGGTCTGTCAGGGCGGGCGTGCGGTCTGTCAGGGCGCGGCGATGGAGGCGATCACGCCGATGACGACGGTGATGGCGAGCATCGCGCCGAAGACCATGAGGAGCTTCTTCTGGCCCTGGGGCGGGTTCGGGTCGAGTACGGGCATGGGCCCAGTCTCGCACCTCAGCATTCGTCCTCGACCGTCCGGTCCCGGCCGGCCAGCACCCCGACGGCCATCTGCGGCAGCGTCAGCCCCGCCATCAGGGCCAGCGGCAGCCCCCAGCCGCCGCTGTGCTGGTAGAACGCGCCGACGACGGTCGGCCCCGGGATGGAGATCAGATAGCCCACGGACTGGGCGAACGCCGAGAGCCGTACGACGCCGACGCCGGTCCTGGCCCGCATGCCGATCATGGTGAGGGCGAGTGGGAAGGCGCAGTTGGCTACGCCGAGCAGCAGCGCCCAGGCCCAGGCCCCCGCCGCGGGTGCGAGGACGAGCCCGAGGTAGCCGCTGAGTCCGCACAGCCCGAGGGCGACGACGATGGGCCCCTGATGCCGCATCCGGGCGGCCAGCCGGGGGATGACGAACGCCAGCGGCACGCCCATGACCATGGTGACGGCGAGCAGCAGCCCCGCCGTGCCTGCCGAGACCCCGGCGTCCCGGAAGATCTGCGGCATCCAGCCCATGGTGATGTACGCGCCGGTGGCCTGGAGCCCGAAGAAGCCCGCGAGCGCCCAGGCGGTTCGGCTGCGGATGACGCGGGGAGCCGCGGCGGCCCGCTCGGCCGCCTCATCGGTGCGGCGGGGGCTTTCGGAGCCGTGCCGACCGGCGCCTGAGCCGTGCCGGGCTCCTTCGGAGCCGTGCGGGCCGGCGTCGGGGGTGCGGTCGCGGATCAGCCCGAGCCAGGGCAGTACGGCGACGGCGGCGAGCACGGCCCATATGCCGAGCCCCGCGCGCCAGCCGCCGCCCAGGGCCTGGGTCATGGGGACCGTCGCGGCGGCGGCCAGGGAGGTGCCCAGGGCCAGGGCCATGGAGTACAGCCCGGTCATGGAGCCGATGCGGTCGGGGAAGTGCCGCTTGACGATCACCGGCATCAGGACGTTGCTGACGGCGATGCCCATCAGGGCGAGGGCGCTGGCCGCGAGGAAGGCGGGGGTGGCGTCGGCGAAGGGACGGACGGCCAGTCCGGTCGCGATGGCGGCCATGCCCGCGCATACGACCGCGCCGGGACCGAAGCGGCGGGCGAGCCGCGGGGCGGCGATTCCGAAGACCGCGAAGCAGAGTGGCGGCACCGAGGTGAGCACACCGGCGACGCTGCCGCTCATGTGCAGGCCCACGCGGGCCTCTTCGAGGAGGGCTCCGAGGCTGGTGATGGCGGGCCTGAGGTTGAGCGCGGCGAGCACGATGCCTGCCATGACGAGCCGGGGGCCCCAGACGGAGGGCCGCGTTCTGGAGCCGGACGTGCGGGAGCCGTCCTCGCGGAGGTTGGAGGACGGCGTCCGGGGCCGTGCGTGTGTCTCTGTCGGGATCTGGGTGTCGGTCTCGTCGGGCATGCCGCCCATCATAGAATCATGGGATGATTGGCTGTCCAATCGGCGACCTGCCCTCATGGCACGCAGAAGGAGCGACACGATGGCGCTGAGCTCACCCCGGCGTTCCGCACTCTCGGATCAGGTGATCTCCGAGCTGCGGAACCAGATCACGTCGGGCGAGTGGCCCGTGGGCTCGCGGATTCCGACCGAGCCCGAGCTGGTCGAGCAGCTCGGCGTGGCCCGCAACACCGTGCGCGAGGCCGTGCGGGCGCTCGCCCACAACGGTCTGCTGGACATCCGCCAGGGCTCGGGGACCTATGTCGTGGCGACCAGCGAACTCGCGGGCGTCATGCACCGCCGCTTCGCCGACGCCGACCCCCGGCACATCGCCGAGCTGCGCTCCACCCTGGAGTCCTCGGCGGCGCGGCTGGCCGCGGCGCGGCGCACCGAGAAGGACCTGAAGCAACTGGACACGCTGCTCGCCCGACGCGAGGAGGCGTGGTCCGCCGGGGACGCTGAGCGCTTCGTCGCCGCCGACACCACCTTCCATCTGGCGGTGGTGGCCGCCTCTCACAACGAGGTGCTCACGGGGCTCTACGCGGACCTGGGCGATCTGCTGCGCGACTGGCTGCGCGGGGACGTCGGCGGCGAACTGCGCCCGGAGAACCACATGGACCACGCCCGGCTGGTCGAGGCGGTCCGCAGCGGCGACGGAGAGGCGGCGGCCGCGGAGGCGGCGAGCTATCCGTTCATGTGCCTGCGCGACTCTCCGTCGGCTGATGGCTGACCCACGCGGAGTGGATCTCCTTCCAGCAGCGGCTGGTGAGCTGCGCGTATCCGGCCGCGCCGAGTTCGACGGGAGCGGTGTCGACGTCGATGTCCCACCAGCGGTCGCACTCGATGTGCAGCCGGACCAGGTCGGCCTGAGGATACGGGTTGTGGCAGTACGCGGTGGCACGCGAGCCCTCGACGGCCAGCCGGCACTCGGCCTGGTAGACAGGTCGCGGAGCCGTGGGCTGCGCCTCCGCGGCCCGCGAGGTGGGCTGCGCGGTCGGCTGGGAGGTCCGGCGGTGCGGCTGGGACACGGTCGGAGTGGCCCACAGAAGGACCGTGACCGTGGCCAGTATGGAGGCGGAGCGCCAGGTCGTGCGCACAAGCAGGACCTCCTCGGCCGTACTGCGACGAGGGCGCGAGCGCCTTTCGTCGCGGCTGCACCACAAGGGGGAATGCCCTTCCAGGGTCGTACGGCCCAGGGGTGCGGCGCGCGCCTCGGTGGGCCGAACGGGCGACGCCCCGCTCCCCGCGGGAGGCGGGAAACGGGGCGTCGGGGCCGTCCGGCCGGGGTGAGCAGGAGTGCTGCGACCGGCCGTAGCGCGTGCGCGGGCACGTCGTGGCCGGTCGCGACCACACGGCGGAGCCGCATGGCGATACAGTCCCGCACCCCTGTGGGGCGCCTACGCGCCGATCGCATGCAGGCCGCCGACGCCGCATCGACCGCCACCCTCGCACCCCTCGGCCCCGAGGGGCCTCAGCGGCTTCGGGACGGCTGCGCCGGACTCCGTCCGGCCGGTGGCCGGGCTATGCGCCGATCGCATGCAGGCCGCCGACGCCGCATCGACCGCCACCCTCGCACCCCTCGGCCCCGAGGGGCCTCAGCGGCTTCGGGACGGCTGCGCCGGACTCCGTCCGGCCGGTGGCCGGGCTATGCGCCGATCGCGTGCAGGCCGCCGTCCACGTGGACGATCTCACCCGTCGTCTTGGGGAACCAGTCCGACAGCAGGGCGACCACGCCGCGGCCCGTCGGCTCAGGGTCGGAGAGGTCCCACTCCAGCGGGGAGCGGTGGTTCCAGACGTCCGCCAGATCGGAGAAGCCCGGGATGGACTTCGCGGCCATGGAGCCGAGCGGTCCCGCAGAGATCAGATTGCAGCGGATGTTCTGCTTGCCCAGGTCGCGGGCGAGGTAGCGGGAGGTCGCCTCAAGCGCCGCCTTCGCCGGGCCCATCCAGTCGTACTGCGGCCAGGCGTACTGGGCGTCGAAGGTCAGACCGACGACCGAGCCGCCCTCCTGCATCAGCGGCAGGCAGGCCGTCGTCAGTGACTTCAGCGAGAACGCCGAGACGTGCATCGCGGTCGAGACGGACTCGAACGGGGTGTTGAGGAAGTTGCCGCCGAGCGCGTCCTGCGGCGCGAAGCCGATGGAGTGCACCACGCCGTCGAGGCTGCCGAGTTCCTCGCGCACCAGGTCGGGGAGGCGGGACAGATGCTCCTCGTTGGTGACGTCGAGTTCGATGACCTTGGTGGGCTTGGGGAGCTTCTTGGCGATGCGCTCCGTCAGCGTGGGCCGGGGAAAGGCCGTCAGGATGATCTCCGCACCCTGCTCCTGGGCCAGCTTCGCGGTGTGGAAGGCGATGGAGGACTCCATCAGCACACCAGTGATGAGGATGCGCTTGCCGGCGAGGATTCCACTCATGTGATCAGTGACCCATGCCCAATCCGCCGTCAACCGGGATGACGGCTCCAGTGATGTACGAGGCGTCGTCGGAAGCGAGGAACTTCACCGCGGCGGCGATCTCCCCGGGCTCCGCATAGCGCCCGAGCGGCACCTGCGAGACGATGCCCGCGCGCTGCTCGTCGCTGAGCGCCTTGGTCATGTCGGTGTCGACGAAACCGGGCGCGACGACGTTGAAGGTGATGTTCCGCGACCCCAGCTCACGGGCGAGGGACCGGGCGAAGCCGACCAGCCCCGCCTTGGAGGCGGCGTAGTTGGCCTGCCCCGCCGAGCCGAGCAGCCCGACGACGGAGGAGATCAGCACGACGCGGCCCTTGCGGGCGCGCAGCATGCCGCGGTTGGCGCGCTTCACCACGCGGAACGCGCCGGTGAGGTTGGTGTCGAGCACGGAGGTGAAGTCGTCCTCGGACATCCGCATCAGCAGCTGGTCCCTGGTGACGCCGGCGTTGGCCACCAGCACCTCGACGGGACCGTGCTTGTCCTCGATCTCCTTGTAGGCCTGCTCCACCTGCTCGGCGTCGGTGATGTCGCAGCGGACCGGCAGACAGCCGAGCTTGACGAGCTCCTCCGGAGGCTCACCCGACCGGTAGGTGATCGCGACCTGGTCGCCGGCCTCGGCGAATGCGCGGGCGATGGCGAGGCCGATGCCCCGGTTTCCTCCGGTGACGAGAACCGAGCGACTCAACGGATCACCCTTTCGATAGCGGTCTTGATACCGACAGAAACTATCGGTACCGGAGCGTGTACGAGGAATCGGGCCCTGACAGCGCCTTCCTGCGGCGACTGTTGGGTCCCTACAGTCGCCGCGGCACGGTCGGGGAGGCGCGCTGCCGCGGCCGGGCTGCGCAATCCCCGGAAAACAATGGCCGACGTGACGGTGGGCACCGCATGATTCACTGCGGGTTGTAGTCGCCTTGTCGTCGCCCGGTGAGAAGGGGAGGGCCACTGTGCCCCATGAAATCGATCAGTCGTTCCAGGCGCTGCCGCTGCGCGCCCTCGCTGACGCCGCGCTTGCCCGGGCCCGTGCGCTCGGCGCCGAGCATGCCGACTTCCGTTTCGAGCGGGTGCGCAGTGCGGCGTGGCGGCTGCGGGACGCCAAGCCGTCCGGGTCGGCCGACACCACCGACCTCGGGTATGCGGTGCGGGTGGTGCACGGCGGCGCGTGGGGGTTCGCCTCGGGGGTGGACCTGACGATGGACGCGGCCGCCCGGGTCGCGGGCCAGGCGGTGGCCATGGCGAAGCTGTCCGCCAAGGTGATCGCGGCGGCCGGCTCGGACGAAAGGGTGGAGCTCGCCGAGGAGCCGGTGCACGCGGAGAAGACCTGGATCTCCTCGTACGAGATCGACCCCTTCACCGTCCCCGACGAGGACAAGACGGCGCTGCTGGCCGAGTGGAGCGGGCGGCTGCTGCGGGCGGAGGGCGTGGCGCATGTGGACGCCTCCCTGCTGACCGTCCATGAGAACAAGTTCTATGCCGACACCGCGGGGACGGTGACCACCCAGCAGCGGGTGCGGCTGCATCCGCAGCTGACGGCGGTCGCCGTGGACGAGACGACCGGCGAGTTCGACTCGATGCGCACCGTCGCGCCGCCGGTCGGCCGCGGCTGGGAGTATCTGACCGGCACCGGCTGGGACTGGGACGCGGAGCTGGAACGGATCCCCGGGCTGCTGGCGGAGAAGATGCGTGCGCCGAGCGTCGAGGCGGGCCGGTATGACCTGGTGGTCGATCCGTCGAACCTGTGGCTCACCATCCACGAGTCGATCGGCCACGCCACCGAGCTGGACCGGGCGCTGGGCTATGAGGCGGCGTACGCGGGGACCTCCTTCGCCACCTTCGACCAGCTGGGGAAGCTGGCTTACGGCTCCTCGGCCATGAATGTGACGGGCGACAGGACGGCCGAGCACGGGCTCGCGACGATCGGCTACGACGACGAGGGCGTCGAGGCGCAGTCCTGGGACCTGGTCAGGGACGGCACGCTGGTCGGCTACCAGTTGGACCGGCGGATCGCGAGGCTGACGGGCCTCGGCCGCTCCAACGGCTGCGCCTTCGCCGACTCTCCCCGGCATGTGCCGGTGCAGCGGATGGCCAATGTGTCGCTGCAGCCCGATCCCGGGGGGCTGTCGACGGAGGACCTGATCGGGGGCGTGGAGAAAGGGATCTATGTGGTCGGCGACCGTTCGTGGTCGATCGACATGCAGCGCTACAACTTCCAGTTCACCGGGCAGCGGTTCTTCCGCATCGAGAACGGGCGGCTGGCCGGGCAGTTGCGGGACGTCGCGTACCAGGCGACGACGACGGAGTTCTGGGGCTCGATGGAGAAGGTGGGCGGCCCGCAGACGTACGTCCTGGGCGGCGCGTTCAACTGCGGCAAGGCCCAGCCGGGCCAGGTCGCCGCGGTCTCCCACGGCTGCCCGTCGGCCCTGTTCCGGGGCGTGAACATCCTCAACACGACGCAGGAGGCGGGCCGGTGAGCGGGCACCGCGGAACCCGCCGGGGGTCCGGGGGTCGCCCCCCGGGCAAGCACAGTCTCAACACGACGCAGGAGGCCGGCCGATGAGCAGTGTCAGCAAGCCGTACGAGATCGTCGAGCGGGCCCTGGAGTTGTCCACGGCCGACGGCTGCGTGGTGATCGCCGATGAGCACTCCTCGGCGAATCTGCGCTGGGCGGGCAATGCGCTGACCACCAACGGCGTCACCCGCGGGCGCACCGTCACGGTCGTGGCGACCGTCGACGGGGCCGAGGGGGCAGCCTCCGGGGTCGTGTCCCGGTCGGCGGTGACCGCGGACGATCTCGAGCCGCTGGTGCGTGCCGCGGAGGCGGCCGCGCGGGCCGCCGGGCCGGCCGAGGACGCGCAGCCGCTGGTTGCGGGTGTGCCGGCGGCTCCGGACTTCACCGACGCGCCCGCCGAGACGTCGTCCGGCGTGTTCGCGGACTTCGCGCCCGCGCTGGGTGAGGCGTTCGCCCGGGCACGGGCGGGCGGCCGTGAGCTGTACGGGTTCGCCAACCACGAGCTGACCTCGACCTATCTGGGCACCTCGACCGGCATCCGGCTGCGGCACGACCAGCCCAACGGCACGCTGGAGCTGAACGGCAAGAGCCCGGACCGCACCCGTTCCGCGTGGGCTGGCCGTGCCACACGGGACTTCAAGGACGTGGACCCGATCGCGCTGGACGCGGAGCTGGGTGAACGGCTCGGCTGGGCCGAGCGGCGTGTGGAGCTGCCCGCCGGGCGGTACGAGACGCTGCTGCCGCCGACCGCCGTGGCCGATCTGCTGATCTACCAGTTCTGGTCGTCGTCGGCCCGTGACGCGGCGGAGGGCCGTACCGTCTTCTCGAAGGCCGGCGGAGGCACCCGGGTCGGCGAGACCCTGTCCGAGCTGCCGCTCACCCTGCGCAGCGATCCGCACGAGCCGGGTCTGGAGTCCGCGCCGTTCGTGGTCGCGCATGCGTCGGGGGACGACTCGTCGGTCTTTGACAACGGTCTGCCGCTGACGGCGACCGACTGGATCCGGGACGGCGAGCTGTCGCACCTGATCACCACCCGGCACAGCGCGGGGCTGACCGGGCTGCCGGTGACTCCGGCCGTCGGCAATCTGGTGCTGGACGGCGGCGGCGAGCGGTCGCTGGCGGAGATGGCCGCCGGCACGGAGCGGGGACTGCTGCTGACCTGCCTGTGGTACATCCGCGAGGTCGATCCGGCGACGCTGCTGCTGACCGGGCTGACCAGGGACGGCGTCTACCTCGTCGAGAACGGCGAGGTGGTCGGGGAGGTCAACAACTTCCGCTTCAACGAGTCGCCGGTGGATCTGCTGTCGCGGGCCGCGGAGGCCGGGCGGAGCGAGAAGACGCTGCCGCGGGAGTGGGGCGACTACTTCACCCGGGCGGCGATGCCCGCGCTGCGGGTGCCGGACTTCAATATGAGCTCCGTCAGCCAGGGGGTCTGAGCCTTGCAGAGCCCCCCATAGACTGGGCTCGGATCCACGCACACCTGATGTGGTCCACCACTGCGACAGACATCACTCCGAGGAGACCGAGAACCGTGACGGACATCGTCGACGAGCTGAAGTGGCGCGGGCTGTTCGCCCAGTCCACTGACGAGGACGCTTTGCGCAAGGCGCTCGCGGACGGTCCCGTCACGTTCTATTGCGGCTTCGACCCGACGGCGGCGAGCCTGCACGTCGGGCATCTGGTGCAGGTGCTCACCGTCCGCCGGCTCCAGCAGGCCGGGCACAAGCCGCTGGCGCTGGTGGGCGGGGCGACCGGGCAGATCGGCGACCCGCGGCCGACGGCGGAGCGGACGCTGAACGACCCGGAGACCGTCGCGAACTGGGTGACGAGGCTGCGGGCCCAGATCGAGCCCTTCCTGTCCTTCGAGGGCGAGAACGCCGCGGTCATGGTCAACAACCTGGACTGGACCGCGGGGCTGTCCGCGATCGCGTTCCTGCGGGACATCGGCAAGCACTTCCGGGTCAGCAAGATGCTCGCCAAGGACTCCGTCGCCCGCCGTCTGGAGTCCGAACAGGGCATCAGCTACACGGAGTTCAGCTACCAGATCCTGCAGGGCATGGACTTCCTGGAGCTGTACCGGCGCTACGGCTGCACGCTGCAGCAGGGCGGCAGCGACCAGTGGGGCAACCTCACGGCCGGGCTGGATCTGATCCACCGCCTGGAGCCGCATGCGGAGGTGCACGCGCTTGCGACGCCGCTGATGACGAAGTCGGACGGCACCAAGTTCGGCAAGACCGAGGGCGGCGCGGTCTGGCTGGACCCGGAGATGACCACTCCGTACGCGTTCTACCAGTTCTGGCTGAACGTGGATGACCGGGACATTTCCCCCTACATGCGGATCCTCAGCTTCAAGAGCCGAGAGGAGCTCGAGGAGCTGGAGAAGCAGACGGCGGAGCGTCCGCAGGCGCGGGCCGCACAGCGTGCGCTGGCCGAGGAGCTGACGACGCTGGTGCACGGGGCAGACCAGTGCGCGGCCGTCATCGCCGCGTCCAAGGCGCTGTTCGGGCAGGGCGAGCTGGGCGGGCTCGACGAGGCGACGCTGACGGCGGCGCTTTCGGAGGTGCCGCACGCCCGGGTGGCCGAGCTGGCCCCGGTCGTGGACCTGTTCGCGGAGGTCGGCCTGGTGCCGAGCAAGTCCGCCGCGCGCCGCACCGTCAAGGAGGGCGGTGCGTATGTGAACAACGTCAAGATCACCGGCGAGGACGCGGCACCTGCGCAGGAGGACCTCCTCCACGGCCGCTGGCTGGTGCTCCGCCGCGGCAAGAAGAACCTGGCGGCCATCGAGGTGGCCCCGGAGGGCTGACGCGTGCTGACGGGTGCGAACCGCCCCTGACAGGCGGGAGCGGCTGATGGCGGCCGGACGGGCCTCAACCCGTCCGGCCGCCGTCAGCCGTTCAGCCGCGCTGCCCCGCGGTGCTCCGGCCACCGTTCAGACTCTCTCCTTGTGGCCGCGGACCGCCGTGTACGCCATGTCGCCCAGCAGGACGATCACGATTGCGGCGCCGAGCTGCAGCGCATGGCGGCCCCAGTCGACACCGCGGGTCTCGTCGATGCCGAGGCCCATGGCGATCCAGTTGCCGACGATGGCGCCGGCCATGCCGAAGACGGTCGTCAGCCACAGCGGGCTGTGCTGCTTGCCGGGGATGAGCGCCTTGGCTATCAGGCCCAGCACCAGTCCCACGATGATCGCCCACAACCAGCCCATGGCCGCCTCCCTGCACCGCCGCCGGGTGTCGCGCTCTGCGCGAGCACTACGGAGGTCAGTCTCGGATGGTCCGCCGAACAGCGCATGCCGGGCACGCCGTCTGCAGTACTGCGTTCGCCGCGGTTGCGCAGCGCGTACGGTCGACGGGGCCCGGGCCCGGCCTCCTGACCCTGGAGGCCCGGGCGTACCGTGGACACGACGGGACCCCGGAGCGGATACGGCGGGACCCGGGAGCGGCCGGGGAACGGCCGGGCGGGAAAGCGGGTGGTGGAACGTGATGCGGAAGCAGGGCGGAGCGCAGGTCTTCCGGATCACGGGGGCCCGGCAGGGGCTCGCCGAGGATGTGCGCGGCCGTCAACGGCGCTATGTGATCTCCATGTCGGTGCGCACCGTGTCGGTGGTCCTGGCGGCGGCTCTGTGGAACGTGGAGCGCCATGTGGCGATCGTGGCGTTGGTGCTCGGGGCGCTGCTGCCGTATATCGCGGTGGTGATCGCCAATGCGGGCAGGGAGAGCACGCCCTCCCTGCCGTCGAGCTTTGCCGCCGCTCCGCCCCGGCCGATGCTGGGCCCGCCCGAACGGGCGGAACCGGACGACGGGACGGACGGCGCCGACGGCCGGCAGTCTGCCTCGGACGGCGCGGACGCACCTGCCGGGCCTGCGGCGGAGCAGCGGGAGCGCACCGCTCCCGGTGGCGGGCGGAGCTGACCGGGACCGGCCCGGGTGTATGTTGCGGGGCTGCAAAGCTCGGGAAAAGCTCAGATCAATCATGACGTTCCGGTGCACCGCACCCCGTTCCCCGTGACATACTTCCTACGCGCTCCGCATCCCCCGTCGGAGCGACAGACCGACGCCGGGCAGCTCCCCCCGTGGCTGCTCGGCGTCGTTCATGTGCGACATCTGGACACCACAGTGACTGACGAGACACCGATCTGCTCCGCGAAGGGCTGCCGCGCGGCCGCCGTGTGGGTGCTGGCCTGGAACAACCCCAAGCTGCACACCCCCGAGCGGCGCAAGACCTGGCTGGCCTGTGAAGAGCACCGGGAACATCTGTCCCAGTTCCTCGGTTTGCGCGGCTTCCTCAAGGACGTGGTGACCCTGGCGGAGTGGCGCCAGCGGGAGCAGGGCTCCGACTCAGCCGCCGATCGCTGACATCGGACGCTGCGGCTGCAGAAACGCCGGGTCGTCCAGTCCGGAACCGGCCTTCTTGCCCCACATCGCCTGCTTCCATATCGCGGCGACCTCCTCGTCCGGGGCGTCCGAACGCAGTGCGGCCCGCAGATCCGTCTCCTCACGGGCGAACAGGCAGGTGCGGACCTGGCCGTCGGCGGTGAGCCGGGTGCGGTCGCAGGCCCGGCAGAACGGGCGGGTGACGGAGGCGATGACGCCCACCCGGTGCGGTCCGCCGTCAACGACCCAGCGCTCGGCGGGGGCGGAGCCCCGCTCGTCGTCGCCCTCGGGGGTGAGGGTGAAGCGGGTGCGCAGGGACGCCAGGATGTCACCGGCTGTGATCATTCCGTCGCGCTTCCAGCCGTGCTGGGCGTCGAGCGGCATCTGCTCGATGAAACGCAGCTCGTAGTCGTGCTCCATGGCCCAGGCCAGCAGGTCGGGGGCTTCGTCGTCATTGAACCCGGGCATCAGCACCGCGTTGACTTTGACGGGGGTGAGACCGGCGGCGCGCGCCGCGGCGAGGCCCTTCAGGACGTCCTGGTGCCGGTCACGGCGAGTGAGGGTCTTGAAGACATCGGGACGCAGGGTGTCCAGGGAGATATTCACCCGGTCGAGGCCGGCGGTCTTGAGCGCCTCGGCCGTGCGCTGCAGCCCGATGCCGTTGGTGGTCAGGGACATCGTGGGGCGGGGCTCGAGGGCGGCGCACCGCTCCACGATCCCGACGAGGCCCGGCCGCAGCAGCGGCTCACCTCCGGTGAAGCGGACTTCGGTCACACCGAGGTCGGTGACGGCGATACCGATCAGCCGGACGATCTCGTCGTCGGTGAGCAGGTCCGGCTTGGCCAGCCACTGCAGGCCCTCCTCGGGCATGCAGTAGGTGCAGCGCAGATTGCACCGGTCGGTGAGTGAGACCCGCAGGTCGGTGGCGACTCGGCCATAAGTGTCGATGAGCACGGCAGGCCCCCTCCCGGACGGCGTTCCCCCGGATGGCGATCAGGACTCTTTTGAGCCTACGGCACACCTGTGACAACCGAGTGGCGCAATTCTCACGATGAGCGGCACGGCCCTGTCGTAGATCCCTACGACGGGTGTCTGCGACAGGGCCGTGCCGGCGCGTCGGCACTCGCATCGGTGAGGCGCCTCAGTGGGCTCCGATGCCCGTGAGGGACTTGACTTCCAGCTCCGCGTACTTGCCGGTGTCCGGTTCGTCCTTGGACAGCAGGGACCCGAGCCAGCCGAGCAGGAAGCCCAGCGGGATCGAGATGATGCCGGGGTTCGACAGCGGGAACCAGGCGAAGTCGGCGTCCGGGAACATCGAGGACGCCTTGCCGGAGACGACCGGCGAGAACAGCACCAGGGTCACGGAGGCGGTCAGGCCGCCGTAGATCGACCAGAGCGCTCCCCGGGTGGTGAACCTCTTCCAGAAGAGGCTGTAGAGGATGGTGGGCAGATTGGCGGAGGCCGCGACCGCGAAGGCGAGGGCGACCAGGCCGGCGACGTTCAGATCGCGGGCCATGGCGCCCAGCGCGATGGAGACGACCCCGATGAAGACGGTCGCCCAGCGGGCCGCACGGACCTCCTCCTTCTCATCGGCCTGTCCCTTGCGGATCACGTTGGCGTAGATGTCGTGCGCGAAGGACGAGGAGGAGGCGAGGGTGAGGCCGGCGACCACGGCGAGGATGGTGGCGAAGGCGACCGCCGAGATCACGGCGAGCAGGATCGCGCCGCCTGCCGAGTCGACCCCGCCGACGTGCAGGGCGAGCAGCGGGGCCGCGGTGTTGCCCGCCGGGTTGGACGCCTTGATCTCCTCGGGACCGACGAGCGCCGCGGCGCCGAAGCCGAGGGCGATGGTCATCAGGTAGAAGGCGCCGATGATGCCGATGGCCCAGTTGACGGATTTCCGGGCGGCCTGGGCGGTGGGCACGGTGTAGAAGCGGATGAGGATGTGCGGCAGGCCCGCGGTGCCCAGGACGAGGGCGATGCCCAGGGAGAGGAAGTCCAGCTTCGTCATGCCGTCCACGCCGTACTTCAGACCCGGCTCCAGGAACTGCGCGCCCCGGCCGCTGCGTTCGGCGGCGGTGCCGAGCAGCTGGGAGACGTTGAAGTCGAACTTCCACAGCACCAGGAAGGTGATGAGAAGGGTGCCCGCGATGAGCAGGACGGCCTTGACCATCTGCACCCAGGTGGTGCCCTTCATTCCACCGATGGTGACGTAGAGGATCATCAGTACGCCGACCAGCGCCACGATCGCGATCTTTCCGCCGTCGCTGGTGATGCCGAGCAGCAGGGAGACCAGGACGCCCGCCCCGGCCATCTGGGCGAGCAGATAGAAGATCGAGACGACGATGGTGGACGTGCCCGCGGCGGTGCGCACGGGCCGCTGGCGCATCCGGTAGGCGAGGACGTCGCCCATGGTGAATCGGCCGGAGTTGCGCAGCGGTTCCGCGACCAGCAGCAGGGCGACCAGCCAGGCGACCAGGAAGCCGATGGAGTAGAGGAAGCCGTCGTATCCGTACAGGGCGATGGCGCCGGCGATGCCGAGGAAGGACGCGGCGGACATATAGTCGCCGGAGATCGCCAGACCGTTCTGGAAGCCGGTGAACTGGCGTCCGCCGGCGTAGAAGTCGGCGGCGTCCTTGGTCTGACGGCCGGCCCAGACCGTGATGAAGAGGGTCGCGATCACAAAGGCGGCGAACAGCGAGATGATCAGACCCCGGTGCTCGGAGGTGGCGCTGGAGGCGCCCAGATGGAGCGTCGCATCGCCGGAGGCCGCCAGCTGGTGGAGCGTGTCGGTCATGCGCCGGCCTCCATGCGGGACTCGGCCGCCATACGGGATCTGATGGCCTGGGCCTTCGGGTCAAGCTTGGCCGCGGCATGCCGCGAGTACAGCCAGGCGATCAGGAATGTGGTGGCGAACTGGGCGAGGCCGAAGACCAGGGCGACGTTGACGTTGCCGAAGACCTTCGTGCCCATGAATCCGCCGGCGTAGTTCGACAGCAGGACGTAGAGCAGGTACCAGACGGTGAAACCGACCGTCAGCGGAAAGGCGAAGGAACGGTAGGTGCGGCGCAGCTCGCCGAACTGAGCGCTCTGCTGCACCTCGACGAACGCCTCCGTCGTGGGCTGAACGGCGCCGGCGTCCGTGCCGGCTCGGGGCGGCGGTGCATCGGTGGCCACGGAATCTCCTCGCGACGCGGGTGCGGTGGGGACGGACAAGGGGGACCTCACGGTGGGGGGTGGGGTGATGTCTCTCGTCCCCCTGTCAACGGCACGGAGAGCGAAGAGAACCGGTTCAGCACCGGTCTTTTTGTTACCGGTTTCCGCCGTAAGTCATTGATGCGCGGGCGTGATCGGCGATAGCTTCCTTCGTCATGTACCCGCCCATTCGCACAGGGGTGTCTGGGCGGTTCTGACCGATGATGTGGAGAACCCATGGCTCATCTGGGATCCAGGCGGCGGCGCGCACTCGCGCTCCCCGTCGGCCTGGCGCTCACGGCCTCACTCGGCTTCCTCCCCACCAGCGCGGCGACCGCCGCCCCGGTGGACGAGACATCGCCCGCGGCGGTGTCGACCTCCGGCGAGAAACTGTCGTACGTCGTGAACGTGAAGCGCGGATACGGCGTGGCCAAGTCCGTGAAGAAGGCGATATCCAAGGCCGGCGGAACGGTGGTGTACGCCTACGACCAGATCGGCGTCATCGTCGTCCACTCGCAGAACCCGGACTTCGCCGAGACGATCCGCAAGACCAGGGGGGTCGAGTCGGCGGGCGCCACGCGCACCGCGCCGCTGGAGTCCGCGGGGGACACGGCCATCGAGGCCGAGCAGCCGCTGAGCGCGCAGGAGGCCGAGGAGGCGGCGGCGAAGGCCGAGGACGGCCAGGACCCGCTGGAGCCCCTGCAGTGGGACCTGCCCGCCATCAAGGCGGACCAGGCGCACAAGAAGACGCTGGGCAGCAGCAGGGTGACGGTCGCCGTCATCGACACCGGCGTGGACGACACCCACCCTGACCTGGCGCCCAACTTCGACCGCAAGGCTTCCGTGAGCTGTGTCGGCGGGGTGCCGAACACGGCCGACGGCGCCTGGCGTCCGGGCCCCGACGAGTCCGACCACGGCACCCATGTCGCGGGCACGATCGCCGCCGCGAAGAACGACTACGGCATCACGGGCGTCGCCCCGGGTGTGAAGGTCTCCGGCATCAAGGTCTCCCAGCCGGACGGCTTCTTCTACACGGAGGCCGTGGTCTGTGGCTTCGTCTGGGCCGCCGAACACGGCGTGGACGTCACCAACAACAGCTACTACACCGACCCGTGGCTGTTCAACTGCAAGAACGACGAGGACCAGAAGGCCCTGGTCGAGGCGGTCTCCCGGGCCGCGCGGTACGCCGAGCGCAAGGGCGCGGTGAATGTCGCCGCGGCCGGCAACTCCCGTATGGACCTGGCGGCCGACGAGCTGACCGACACCACCAGCCCCAACGACACCACCCCGACCGAGCGGATCATCAACCCGCGTGAGTGCCTGGACATCCCGACCCAGATCCCGGGGGTCGTGACGGTGTCCGCGCTGGGTGCGAAGGACCTCAAGGCGTCGTACTCCAACTACGGCAACGGCGTCATCGACATCTCCGCTCCGGGCGGCGACCGGACCCAGTACCAGCCGCCGGAGGCCCCGGCCACCAACGGTCTGATCCTGTCCACGCTGCCGGGCGGCGGCTTCGGCTACAAGGCCGGCACGTCGATGGCCTCGCCGCATGTCGCGGGCGTCGCTGCGCTGATCAAGTCGAAGCACCCGTATGCCACACCGGGGATCGTGAAGACGCTGCTGTCGCTCCAGGCGGACGACAAGGCGTGCACCAACCCGTACGACATCAACGCCGACGGCACCGTCGACGCGGTGTGCGAGGGAAGCACGTTCAAGAACGGCTTCTACGGCTCCGGCATCGTGGACGCGCTGGACGCGGTGCGCTGGTAGCACCCCGTCAGGACACGGGCCGGGCGCGGCATTCGCGCCCGGCCCTTCCGTATGCCGGGGTGGCACGGGGTGCCATAGTGCGTGCATGACTGACACTTCTGGCGCATCGGCGCGTGCGAGGGGTACGGCTCGGGTATGGGAGGCGCTCGGCGGGGATCCCGCACTGCTGAGCCGGGTCCGGTACGGAGGCGAGGGGGCGCTGCCGTCGGCGCTGCCGGTCATGGAGCTGGCGCGGGCGGCCGTGGCCGGCTGCTCGCTGGCCGCCGCGGAGTTCGCCGCACGGCGCCGGGAGGGCGGCTCCGTACCGGGTGTGCGGGTGGACGACGGCGCGGTGACGGCCGCGTTCCTCAGCGACCGGCTGGTCCGGGTGGACGGCGCCGCCCCGACGACCTTCGCCCCGCTGTCGCGGTTCTGGCGGACGGCCGACGGCTGGGTCCGTACGCATGCGAACTACCCTCACCACCGGGCGCGGCTGCTGGCGGCGCTGGGCCTGCCGGACCGGGCGGGCGCGAACGCGGATGCGGAGGCGGAGGCCGTTGCGGCGGAGCTGGCTGTACGGCGGGCGCTGGAGGTCGAGGAGACCGTGTACGCGGCGGGCGGGCTGGCCGTCGCCGTGCGCAGCCCGGAGGAGTGGGCGGCGCACGAGCAGGGGGCGCTGTCCGCGAAGCATCCGCTGCTGACGGTCGAACGGCTGGGCGGCGGGCCGCGGCGGAGTCCGGCGGGTCCGGCGGGTCCGGCGGACGGGACGCCGTCACCGGCCGCGGGGCTGCGGGTGCTGGACCTGACCCGCGTCCTGGCCGGGCCCATCGCGACCCGCACACTGGCGCTGCTCGGCGCGGACGTGCTGCGCGTCGACGACCCCGGGCTCGCCGAATCCCAGGACGTCTACGACGACACGGGCCTGGGGAAGCGGTCCACGCTGCTCGATCTGCGCGGGAGCGGCGGTGACCGCCGGGTCTTCGAGGAGCTGCTGGCACGGGCGGACGTGGTGGTGCTGGGCTATCGGCCCGGCGCGCTGGAGCAGTTGCCCGGACTGTCCCCGGAAGAGCTGGCCGCACGCCACCCCGGCCTGGTGATCGGCCGGCTGTCCGCGTGGGGCCGGTACGGGCCGTGGGCCGCACGGCGCGGTTTCGACAGCCTGGTGCAGGCGGCGACGGGCATCGCCGTGACCGAGGCCGCGGGCGAAGACGCCCCCGGGGCGCTGCCGACGCAGGCCCTGGACCATGCGACGGGCTATCTGCTGGCGGCGGGCGTCCTGCGGGCGCTGACGGACCGGTGCGAGGAGGGCGGCGCGCGCCTGGTGGACGTGGCGCTGGCCCGTACGGCGGCGTGGCTGACGCAGGGCCTGGAGAAGGACGCGCCGCGTCAGGAGCCGCTGCCGTACGACCCGGAGCCCTGGATCACCGAGACGGACAGCCCGAGGGGCCGGCTGCGCCACGCCCTGCCGCCGGTGCTGCTCGACGGCGGCCCGTCGAACTGGGCCCGCCCGTCGGGCCGGTGGGGCGTGGATACGCCGGAGTGGCTCTGACCGCTGAACGACCTGCGGGCGGTGGTCAGCCCTGTGGCCGCCGTCGGGCCGCCAGCACCCCCACCGTCAGCATCAGCTGGGCCACACCGTAGGTGAGCATGATCCACAGGTCGGGCGCGGGCAGCTGGGGCCACTCGGCCACACCCGTCGCGATGAGGGTGTCGGAGAGCAGGAAGAGCGCCCCGCCCGCGCCCGCGAGCAGTCCGAGCGTGCTCGCCCGCCACGCCATGGCAGTGAGCAGCAGTGAGTATCCGGCTACGGGGACGCGCAGTTCGCCGGGCAGGTCGGGCCAGAGGAAGGCGACGGTGACGACGAGGGCGGCGGCGTACCCGGCTGCCAGTGCCGGTGTCGCCGGGGTGCGGCGGGCGTGCGGGCGGAACAGCAGCAGGTAGCAGACGTGGCCGGCGGCGAAGGAGGCCATGCCGACGAGGAAGGCCCAGTCCGCCTCGCCGAGCAGGAACACATCGCCGCCCCAGCCGAACAGCAGGGCCGCGATCAGGAGCGGGGGCGCGTGGCGGGCGGCCGCGTATCCGGCGAGGAGCGGCATGAGGAGCGGTTTGGCGGCGGTGTGGCCCGTGCCGTATCCCAGAGCCAGCGAGAGCAGATCGGCGGCGAGGGCGACCAGGAAGGCGGTGAGCAGCAGCCGGGCGACTGACTCCCGTGTGCCGCCGGCGGCCCCGGCCAGGGGGGCGGCGGCGTCCGGCCGACGGGTCGGCGAGAGCCCGTGCGCGTTCATGCGACCCGCTCCGGGGCCGCTGCCGCCCGGCTGCCGCCGTCCTGCGCCGCGGGCGGTGCGGGCTCCGGATCCGCGGGGGTCGGCTGGGGCTGCCAGCCCGGCCCGCGGAAGAGCCGCCCGCCGCGCTCGCGCCAGCTGCGTGCGGCCTTCAGATCACGGGCGATGGCCGCGTACTCATGGGTGGCGACCCGCAGCGGGTTGTAGGTGTCGATGTTCTTGGTGAGTCCGTAGACGGGGCGCTCGGTCTCGGGGGTGAAGGAGCCGAAGAGCCGGTCCCAGACGATCAGGATTCCGCCGAAGTTCCGGTCGAGGTAGCCGCCTTGGGAGGCGTGGTGCACCCGGTGGTGGGAGGGCGTGTTCAGTAGGTACTCGAAGGGCCGCGGCAGCTTGTCGATCCTTTCGGTGTGCACCCAGAACTGGTACACGAGGTTGGCCGAGGAGCAGAACGCCAGGGCCGCGGGGTGCATGCCGCAGGCGATGAGCGGCAGATAGAACGGCCAGACGGTCAGCGAGGTCCACGGCTGGCGCAGCGCGGTGGTGAGGTTGAACTTCCGGCTGGAGTGGTGGACGACATGGCAGGCCCACAGGATGCGGATGACGTGGTGTCCGCGGTGCGACCAGTAGTAGAAGAAGTCCTGGGCGAGCAGCATCAGCGGGATGGTCCACCACAGGACGGGCACCCGGGCGGGGGTCAGTTCATAGACGGCCGTGTAGATCGCGACGATGGGGATCTTCCACAGCAGATCAAAGCCGAGACTGCCGAGCCCCATGGTGACGCTGGTGGCGGCGTCCTTCGTTTCGTACCCGGCGGCGTCCTCGTCGGGGTGGAGGCGGCAGCTCACCATCTCGACCACGGTGAGCAGCACGAAGGCGGGTATCGACCACAGCACGACATCGGGCAGGTTCGGCATGCGTGCACCGTAGAGGCGGGTGCGGGGCTGCGACTAGAGGTTGTTACCGACAAGTATGCGAGACGATCTGTCAGCGAGTTTTGGCGACTTCCGCCAACAGGGGCGTTCTGCGGCGCATACGATCACCGCGGGAAGCGCGTCCGGGGAGACCAACCGGCGGGCCAACTGCCGTGCAGAGCCTGGAAGTCGTCATCGCCCGTCTCGCCGGCACGGTGCTGAGCACGGCGGTCAAGCCCCTTCTCGCGCCGCGCCCCCTCCCCCGGCCCGCCTCACCCGACAGACTGGCGAAGGCGCTGTCCGCGCGGCTGTAGGAGTCGTACGCCGCACTGCCGGAGCATGAGCGGCTGGCGGCGGTGGACGCGGTGCGGGACGGCTTCGCCGCGGCGGGCGCGATCGACGCGGAACGGCTCTTCCGGCTGGACCTGGACCCGCGACGCGGCTCTCGACATGCTGCTCACGGGCCTGGAGCCCTTCGCCCCCGGACGGATCGTCATTCACTAGACCCCCGCCGCCCCCAGCAGCGACCCCACCGCGTACGTCACCGCCATCGCCAGCGCTCCCCCGCCCACGACCCGCACCACGGCACGTCCGGGAGACGCGGCCCCCAGCCGGGCGCTCCACCAGCCCGTGAGGGCGAGGGCGGCGAGGACCGACAGGACCGTGACGTACACGCGCTCCGAAGCCGGCGGGAGGACCATGGCCAGCAGCGGCAGCAGCGCGCCCGCCGTGAAGGCGAAGAAGCTGGCGGCCGCGGCATGCCAGGGGTTGGTCAACTGGTCGGGGTCGATGCCCAGTTCGACGCGGGCGTGGGCGCGCAGCGCATCGCTGGCGGTGAGCTGCTCCGCCGCCTCCCGGGCCACGTCCTCGCTCAGTCCGCGGTCCTTGAGCAGCCCGGTCAGCTCGTCGAGCTCTTCCTCCGGCTGGTCGCGCAGCTCCCGGCGCTCCACCGCGAGTGCCGCCTTCTCCGAGTCGCGTTGGGTGGAGACGGAGACGTACTCGCCGGCCGCCATCGACATGGAGCCCGCGAGGAGCCCCGCGAGCCCCGCGGTCAGCAGCGTGGAGCGGTCGGTGGTCGCCCCGGCGACGCCGACGACGAGGCCCGCGGTGGAGACGATGCCGTCGTTCGCCCCGAGCACGGCGGCGCGCAGCCAGTTGAGCCGGGCGCCCAACGCCCCATGGGCTTCTGCGTGGGTGGGTTCGGTCACGTGGGGAGGTTCTCACCGGCTGCGTCGCCGGACGCGCACCGACCCGCGCGGCGGCAGGTTCGGGGCGGCCGCCATCGCTGTCAGTGGCGGCCCGTATTCTCTGGGACCATGCTCGACGACCGTACGACAGCAGCGACAGCGTGGCCGGACGCGTATCCGCAGGGATACGCGGTCGTCGACGTGGAGACCACCGGACTCGCGCGTGATGACCGGATAGTGTCCGCCGCCGTCTACCGTCTCGGCGCGCAGGGCGAAGTGGAGGACCACTGGTACACGCTGGTCAACCCGGAGCGCGATCCGGGCCCCGTGTGGATTCACGGCCTCACCAGCGAGATGCTGCACGGCGCTCCGCTCTTCCGCGACATCGCGGGCGAGTTGTCCGAGCGGCTCGACGGGCGTGTACTGGTCGCGCACAACGCCATCTTCGACTGGTCGATGATCGCCCGGGAGTATGCGCGTGCCGAGCGCACGGCCCCGACCCGTCAGCGGCTGTGCACCATCGCCCTCGCCAAGGAGCTGCGGCTGCCGCTGCCCAATCACCGGTTGGAGTCGCTCGCCGCGCACTTCGGCGTCGTACAGCAGCGGGCGCACCATGCGCTGGACGATGCGCGTGTGCTGGCGGAGGCGTTCCGGCCGAGTCTGCACACGGCCGCGCGCGAGGGGCTGAGGCTGCCGCTGCTGGAGTGCCGTCCCCTGACCGAGTGGTCCGACTCCCCCGCGGCGCCGCGCATCGGCTACCAGGCCTCGCCCGGCTCGCGCAGCGCGGCGCACCGCGCGTACGGCTCATACGGGCAGCGCAGCTGGCGGCCTTCGCGCAAAAGGCCCGCGTGCCCCCATCCCAACCCGGGGCGCTATGAGCCGGGCAGGCCGTTGGTGCAGGGCATGCGGGTGGCGATCTCCGGGGACACCTCCGTGGAGCGTGAGCTGCTCGAAGACCGTGCGATCGAGGCAGGGCTGCATATCGCCACCTCCGTCTCGCGGCTGACGAGTCTGCTGGTGACCAACGATCCGGACGCCGCCACGTCCAAGGTCGTGAAGGCCCGCTCATACGGCACGCCGGTCGTCGACGAGGCCGCCTTCACCCAGTTGCTGCGCGATGTGGCTCCGGCGGCGGCCCCGGCGGACTAGGTCGCGTCGTCAAAGTCCCGTCTCCCGGCAGCTTTGCCCCCTCGCGCGGCTGACCGGCCGTGTGTCGGCCAACGGCCCGTCACCGTCCGGTCCCGGCCGGCCATGGGCCCCTGGCGGCGCCCGGCCGGCCGTGGGGCTCCGGGCGGCTGGGCCGGTCGGGTGCAGGGGCGCCGACCCACCCGCCATAGCCTTGCCCGCGGCGGCCGGGGGACGGAGCATGCGGCGCATGTCACGTTGCGAGGTCTGCGGAAACGAGTACCACCTGTCCTTCGAGGTGCATGCACAGGGCGCTGTGCATGTGTTCGACTGCTTCGCCTGCGCCGTCCACCGGCTGGCGCCCATCTGCGAGCACTGCCGGGTCCAGATCATCGGCCAGGGCGTCGAGGCCGACGGCCACTTCTACTGCGGAGCCCACTGCGCCCGCGCCGAGGGCAAGGCGGGCATCGTCGACCACGTGTGAGCGTGGTGAGCGGCGCCCGACCGGAGGTAGGCGGCACCCGGCGGCGGCGCGGCGGGAGGCGGCGGGTACCGTCGATGCGTGTACCGCTTCCTGTTGTCCCGGCAGTGGGTGATCCTCACCCTGCTCGCCCTCGTCCTCGTTCCCACGATGGTCGAGCTGGGCTTCTGGCAGCTGCACCGCCATGAGCGCCGGGTGACGCAGAACGAGCTGATCGCCGGGAATCTGCGCGCCGCGCCCGTGCCCGTGACGGAGCTCACCTCGCCCGGGCACACCGTTCCCCGCGCGGACTACTGGCGGCGGGTCACCGCGACCGGCGCGTTCGACACCGAGCACGAGGTCGTCGTACGCCGCCGTACGAACGCCGACGAACGGGTCGGGTTCCATGTGCTGACGCCGCTGGTTCTCGACGACGGCCGCGTCGTCCTGGTCAACCGCGGCTGGGTGCCGGCCGCCGCCGACCAGAAGGCGTACCCGGCCGTCCCGGCCCCGCCCGAGGGCACGGTGACGGTCACCGGCCGGCTCAAGGCCGACGAGACCACGGAAGCGAGCGGCATCAAGGATCTGGCCGGGCTGCCGCCCCGCCAGACCATGCTGATCAACAGCGGGCAGCAGGCCGAGCGGCTGGGCCGCCCGGTCCTCGGCGGCTATCTGGAGCAGACCGGGCCCACACCGTCGGACGGCCGTCCGGAACAGGTTCCCGAGCCCGACCACCAGTCGATCGGCGCGCATATGGCGTACGCCGTCCAGTGGTGGCTCTTCGCCGCGGCCGTGCCCGTCGGCTGGGTGATCCTGGTGCGCCGGGAGAAGCGCGACCGCGAGGCCGCCGCGGACCGGGCCGACACCGGTGCGCCGTCGGCGGCCACCGCCGTCTGACCGTGCCGCCGCCGCACCGACCACACCGCTGCTTAGCAAACACACCTGGCGGGAACACGCCAGAGCGTGACGCCCACGCAACGTATCGAGGACTACGCCCTGATCGGCGATCTGCAGACCGCCGCCCTGGTCGGCAAGGACGGGTCGATCGACTGGCTGTGTCTGCCCCGCTTCGACTCGGCCGCCTGCTTCGCCGCGCTGCTCGGTGACGAGGAGAACGGCCACTGGCGGATCGCTCCGAAGGGCGCGGGCCACTGCACCCGGCGCGGCTACCGGGAGAACACCCTGATCCTGGAGTCCGAGTGGGAGACCAGGACCGGCACGGTCAAGGTCGTCGACTTCATGCCGCAGCGCGACACCGCGCCGGACGTGATGCGGATCGTGGAAGGCGTCAGCGGCTCCGTCGAGATGAGCGCGACGCTGCGGCTGCGCTTCGACTACGGCTCCATCGTGCCGTGGATGCGGCGGGCGGACGGCAGCCGGGTGGCGATCGCGGGACCCGACTCCGTATGGCTGCGCAGCGAGCCGCAGGTCAAGACCTGGGGCCAGCAGTACAGCACCTGCTCGTCGTTCACGGTCGGCGAAGGTGAGAAGGTGGCGTTCGTCCTCACCTGGCACCCGTCGCACAAGCCCCGGCCCCCACAGATCGACCCCCTGGCCGCCCTGGAGCACAGCACGCACGACTGGCGCACATGGGCGGCGCGCTGCCGGTACGAGGGGCCGTACCGGGATGCGGTGGTCCGTTCGCTGATCACTCTCAAGGCGCTCACCTACGCGCCCACCGGCGGCATCGTCGCCGCGGCCACCACATCGCTGCCGGAGGAGCCGGGCGGCGTACGGAACTGGGACTACCGCTACTGCTGGCTGCGCGACGCCACCCTCACCCTCGGCGCCCTGCTGTCGGCCGGCTACCTCGACGAGGCCAGGGCGTGGCGCGACTGGCTGCTGCGCGCGGTCGCGGGCGATCCCGCGGACCTTCAGATCATGTACGGCGTGGCCGGTGAGCGCAGACTGCCGGAGACGGAGGTGCCCTGGCTGAGCGGGTACGCGGGCTCCGCACCGGTGCGGGTCGGCAACGAGGCGGTCGGCCAGCTGCAGCTGGACGTGTACGGCGAGGTGATGGACGCCCTCGCCGTTGCCCGTGACGCGGGTCTGACCAGCGAGGAGCACGCCTGGAATCTGCAACTCAGCCTGCTGGGGTTCCTGGAGTCCACTTGGCGGGAGCCCGACGAGGGGCTGTGGGAGGTACGGAGTCCGCGGCGGCACTTCGTGCACTCCAAGGTGATGGCGTGGGTGGCCGCGGACCGTGCCGTACGCACCCTGGAGGACTACCCGGCGCTGCACGGCGACGCGGCGCGGTGGCGGGCGATGCGGGAGGAGGTGCACCGGGAGGTGTGCGAGAAGGGGTACGACGCGGAGCGGAACACGTTCACCCAGTCGTACGGCTCCCGAGAGCTGGACGCGGCCACGCTGTTGATCCCCAGGCTGGGCTTTCTGCCGCCGGACGACCCGCGGGTGATCGGAACGGTGGACGCGGTCCGGGCCGAACTGGGCGCGGACGGGCTGGTGCGCCGCTACAGCCCGGCGGGCGCGGCGGCAGACGGGCTGCCCGGCCGGGAAGGAACGTTTGTCGCATGCTCCTTCTGGCTGGCGGACGCCCTGCGGATGACCGGCCGGGTGAAGGAGGCGCGAGAGCGGTTCGAGCAGCTGCTCACGCTGCGCAATGACGTCGGTCTGCTGGCCGAGGAGTACGACGTGGCGGGCGGCCGGCAGTTGGGGAACTTCCCCCAGGCGTTCAGCCATATCGCGCTGGTGAACACGGCTCTCGCGCTGTCCGGGGAAGAGACGGCAGGATAGGGGCCATGGATCTTGGACTCAAGGACCGCGTGTACGTGGTGACGGGGGCGTCGCGCGGGCTGGGCAACGCCTCGGCGCGGGCGCTCGTCGAAGACGGCGCGAAGGTCGTGATCAGCGGCCGCGACGAGAAGACGGTCGCCGACTCGGCTGCCGGAATCGGGCCGGACGCGGTCGGGCTCGCCTGCGACAACGCGGATCCCTCGGCCGCGGATCGGCTGATCGCGGCGGCCCGGACGCACTTCGGGCGCTTCGACGGCATGCTCGTCAGCGTGGGCGGTCCCGCGCCGGGTTTCTCCGCGGACAACACGGACGAGCAGTGGGAGACGGCGTTCCGGACGGTCTTCCTGGGCGCGGTGCGGATGGCGCGCGCCGCGGCGGAGGCGCTGGGCGAGGGCGGGGTGATCGGCTTCGTCCTCTCCAGCTCGGTGCATGAGCCGGTCCCCGGCCTGACCATCTCCAACGGGCTGCGCCCGGGGCTGGCGGGCTTCGCCAAGTCCCTCGCGGACGAGGTGGGCCCGCGGGGCATCCGGGTCGTGGGCCTGCTGCCGGGCCGCATCGACACGGACCGGTTGCGGGAGCTGGACGCCCTGTCGGGCGATGCGGAGGGGACGAGGGCGGCAAACGAGTCGGCGGTTCCGCTGCGGAGGTACGGGACACCGGAGGAGTTCGGCCGGACGGCGGCGTTTCTGCTGTCGCCGGCGGCGTCATATCTGACGGGTGTGATGCTCTCGGTCGACGGCGGCGCCCGCCGCGGCATCTAGTGCCGCGACCGGTGCCCCTCGGGGTCAGGCAACGCGGTGCGGCGCATGTTTGGCCGAGTGGAGGCGGACCTCCGCCGGCAGCGAGTGCCGGCCCGTCGACGCCGCCGCCTGCCCGAGCACCTCGCTCGCCAGCCGTCCCACCACCTCCGCAGGCACCGCCTCCGGCTCGACCCGCAGCGTCACCCGCGCCGTCGGCTCGTTCCGGTCGCCCGACAGCGCCACGGCCGCCCGCCCCACCCCCTGCATCGCCTCCGCCTCGCCGACCAGCACTCCCTCCAGCGCCCGCCCTCTGAGCAGCGCTCCCTCGCCGTCGCCGGTGTCCACAAGGAGCTCCGCCAGCCGGCGCCGCCGCAGCTGGGCGACCAGCCACCACAGGGCCAGCAGCACGGTGACCGCGAGGGCCGAGATGACGACGGGCCACCACCAGCCCTGGTCACGCCAGCGCTCCCGGGCCGCCTCGCTGAGCAGCACATCGTCGGGACCGTCGAACGGCCACCAGGAAGGAACCGCCAGTCCGGCCCCCGCCGCCAGCGCCGCGCCGCCCGCGCCCAGCAGGGCCAGCCCCATCACTCCCAGCACGATCCGGTTGGCGGCCTTCAGCACGGCGGCTTCACCTCTCCCTCGGCGCCGACGGCTGGTCGACGTACACGGACAGGGCCGGCCGGACGGCGAGGCCCAGCTCCCGCAGGCCGGCGTCGAGCACGGCGTCGAGATCGGCCCGCACCTCGTCCAGCTCACGGAAGTGCGACCGGGCGCGCACGGAGACGCTGGTGCGTCCGACCCGCACCCGCGCGGACTGCACCCCGGCCACCTCCGTCGCCCGGTCGCGCAGCACCCTCGCCGCCGCGTCCCGGTCGAGCCCCGCCCGCACGATCCCCTCGGCGCGCCGCATCGGCAGGACGGCGCGGAGTCCCGGAGTGAGAGCCAGCACGATCAGCCAGACGCCCAGCGCTGCCGCGATCCCGGCGCCCACCAGCACCGGGGTCTCGTCCAGCCGCAGCGTCGCGAGGTCCTCCGCGAGGGCGCGCCGCCATGCCATGCCCGGCCGGCCGGCCCGTACCGCCGCGACGTCGTACAGCAGCAGTCCCGCCGCCGCGAGGACGGTCAGCGCGGCCAGAGCGGCAGGCACCCGGCGCACCGACCAGAAGCGGCCGGGGACGCCGCCTTCGCCGCCGCCGTCGCCCTCGGTGGCCTCGGCGTCCGGCCGGGACGGCGGTTCGCTCATCGGGTCCTCCCCTGCCCCCCGCCGGGCACATGCGCGGAGTGGAGCCGTTCGATCTGCACGGCCACCTCGGGTACGTCCATGGCCGCCAGGGAGGTCACCCGCTGGACGACGCGGCGGCGCACCGCCGTGCACTGTGCGCCGAGGTCGGACGGGTAGTCGAGTTCCAGCGTCACACGTACGCGTGCCGCGCCGTGGTGGACGGTGACCGACGCCCAGGGCGGCGCACCGCCGTGCGCCCGCTCGATGAGCGCTTCCCGCGCCGCCTGTGCGGCGATCTTCGCCACGACCCGGTCCGCGATCGTCGTCGCCCCCCGCTCGGCGGCCGGGACCCTGGCGAGTGCGGCAGCGGCCACCGTGCCTCACCGCCTCCGGTTGCCGCGGTCGCGGCTGCGGAAGAAGTCACCGGGTTCAAGGTCCCCGTCGAGGAACTTGCCCGCCACAAAACCGACCACGCCCAACGCGGCCACCAGCAGGAACGCACCGAATCCGCCGAAGTACCCGGCGAAGCCGAGTGCCATGCCGGCGATCATGCCGACCACTGCCATGCTCATATCGAGCTCCTCCGCCGGAGCTACTGGAGCCGTGGCTCCGGCTCCTCTTCCTCTTCTTCGGGCAGTTTCACATCGGTGACGGCGATGTTGACCTCGACGACCTCCAGTCCCGTCATACGTTCCACCGCCGAGATGACGTTCTCGCGGACCGCGCGGGCCACGTCGCCGATCGAGACTCCGTAGTCGACGACGATCTCGAGGTCGAGCGCCGTCTGCACCTCTCCGACTTCGGCCTTGACCCCGCGGGTGACACTGGGTCTGCCTCCGGGGACCCGGTCGCGCACCGCGCCGAAGGTGCGGGACAGACCGCTGCCCATGGCATGGACGCCGAGCACATCGCGGGCCGCGAGTCCCGCGATCTTCTCGACCACCCCGTCGGCGATGGTGGTGCGGCCGCGGCTGCCTGGGTCTGCCGCGCGCCTGCCTGGGGACGCCTTCCTGGGCTCGTCACCCGAGGCCGCCACCTCTCGCTCTGGGGTGTCCGTCATCTCCGGCCGTCCTCTCCGGGCTGTGAGAACCCTTCGCTGCCCACACTAAGTGGGGTTGCCCACTCACGCGCCGGGGATGCGGCACGCTGGAGGAATGACCTCTGCTGACGCGTGGCGCACCGGTGCGCTGCGGCGGGTCCGCCAGGTGCTCGGGCCCGGCAGACTGCTTCCGCTGGGCGGTCCCTCGGACGGGACGTGGATCGCCGAGCGTGCTGCCGATGCGGTGCTGCGGCGGGAGGCGGCCGCCGCGGCGCCGGATGCCAGGCTGACCTGGCTGCGGCTGGGACTGGCCGCACCGGGCGAGGCCACGGGCGCGCCGGGCGAGCGGGACTCGGGCGCGCCGGGCGCCGCGGGGAAGGCAGGGCCCGGCGCCGAGGGGGAGGCGGGGCGGCCCGCCGCTGTGGAGGGTCCCGTCCCTCCGGGCGCGCTGCCGCGCGAACCGCTGTGCATCGCGGCGGAGTTCGCGGCCTGGCCACGGCAGCCTCTGCCGGACCTGGCCGCCGCGCTGCGGAGGGCGCTGCTCGCGGCCGCGGAGGAGCGGCTGGGCCTCCATGTCGTACGGGCGGATCTGGCGGTGACGGAACTGCTGGACGAAGCGCCGGCCTCGGCGGAGGACGCCGGTCACCCGGCCGGGGGTGAGTCCGTGCGCCATCCGGTCGCGCGGACGGAGGAGGACCCGGTGGCGCGCGCCGCCGCCGGGACTGCGGGCGTGGCGTTCCTGGCCTCCGAGCTGGGTCCCGCCGTACACATCGCCGCCGGTCACGCCCGGGTCGAGGTGGCGGCGGCGCGTGACGCTCGCGCCCTGGATGTGGCGCGGGCGGTGCGTGCGGCGGCCTCGCGGGCCCTTGGGGACGACCGCCCGGTGACGGTCCTGATCAGCTCGGTCCTCTGACGGCCGCCGCCGCGGCGGCGGTCGCCCGGGCAGTGGATGTCAGTCGGAGGCGGCCGCCAGGTCACGCAGACGGCGGGCCTGCGCCGCGCGCTCCGCGGTGCGCTGGTCCTCGTAGGTGCGGGACGCAGCCCCCTCGAGGAGCGCCTTGGTCTCGATCACCGCGTCGCGCGGGGCGGCGAGCAGCGCCGACGTCAGGTCCCGTACCGCGTTGTCGAGCTCTTCGCCGGGCACTGCCAGATTGGCCAGGCCGGTGCGCTCCGCTTCGTCCGCGTGAACGTACCGGCCGGTGGCGCAGATCTCCAGGGCGCGGGCATAGCCGACGAGCGACACCAGCGGCTTGGTGCCGGTGAGGTCGGGGACGAGTCCCAGGCTGGTCTCACGCATGGCGAACTGCACGTCCTGCGCCACGACCCGCAGATCGCAGGCGAGGGCGAGCTGGAAGCCGGCCCCGATCGCATGCCCCTGTACGGCGGCGATCGAGACGATGTCATTCCTCCGCCACCAGGTGAACGCCTCCTGGTACTCGGCGATGACCGCGTCGAGCTCCGCGTCCACGCTCCGTGCGAGAGCGAGGAAGGACGGCTCGCCGTCGAAGCCCTCGGGGGTGAAGGCCTGCCGGTCGAGCCCCGCGGAGAAGGACTTGCCTTCGGCACGCAGGACCACGACCCGCACGCTGCCCGGCAACGACCGTCCCGCCTGGACCAGAGCCCGCCACAGTGCGGGTGACTGGGCGTTGCGCTTGTCCGGGTTGGTCAGGGTCACCGTGGCGACCGCGTCCTCGACGGTGAGCCGTACGCCGTCCTTGTCGAGCACAGAGTCGGGCGAAGTCATGGAGCGCCTCCGGTTCGGGTTCGGTCTCCTGTGCAGAGACTAAGTGACTGCACAGTAACCACCCGTCCGGTCGGCTGACCGACCGGGTGGTCACCGTGGTCACCGCCGAACCGGCCGGCCGAAGGGGCCGTGAGCCGTCAGGCCGAGGCGGCCTTCTTGCCCCGCGTCGCCCCGCCGCGTCCGCGCAGAATGACTCCGGACTCGGTGAGCATGCGGTGCACGAATCCGTAGGAGCGGCCGGTCTCCTCGGCCAGCGCCCGGATGCTCGCACCGCTGTCGTATTTCCTCTTCAGGTCTGCCGCGAGCTTCTCACGCGCGGCGCCGGTCACCCGGCTGCCCTTCTTCAGAGTCTCGGCCACCCGTGCCTCCTCATGGGAAGTGCGCCTTTGGACTCTCATGATCACCCCTTACGGGCATCCTGGCCACCCATTCGACAAGGTCAATGCAGACGGCTTTGCCCGGCAGGGACCGCCGATCACGACCGGAGGGCTAGATTCCGGTCTGTCGGATTCCGGCGTCCGGCCTGCATCCCCTGAGAAATCCCAGGTCAGGGGCGCGCCCCGAGTCAGGCTGCGCTCGGGAGCCGGAGCGCGGGCCTCCGCTCGGCGGCACGCCGCGATACGAGACGCCCTCACACAGATGAAGGATCACCTGTAGGCCGAATGATCCATACGGAGTGGATCAGCAGGGATCAGCGGCCGCATCAGCGGCAGGGCTCGGAGGCGCGGCGCAGAAGCACGGCTCAGAGGCGCGGCTCAGGCGAGGGCGACCAGATCCGCATAGTCCGCGCCCCACAGGTCCTCCACCCCGTCCGGCAGCAGGATGATCCGCTCCGGCTCCAGCGCCTCGACGGCGCCCTCGTCGTGGGTGACCAGGATGACCGCCCCCTTGTAGGTGCGCAGTGCGCCGAGGATCTCCTCGCGGCTGGCCGGGTCGAGGTTGTTGGTGGGCTCGTCGAGCAGCAGCACGTTCGCGGAGGAGACCACCAGGGTGGCAAGCGCGAGCCGGGTCTTCTCACCGCCGGAGAGCACACCCGCGGGCTTGTCGACGTCGTCCCCGGAGAAGAGGAAGGAGCCGAGCGTCTTGCGGATGTCGACCAGGTCGAGGTCCGGAGCGGCCGAGCGCATGTTCTCCAGGACCGTGCGGTCCGGGTCGAGCGTCTCGTGCTCCTGGGCGTAGTAGCCCAGCTTGAGCCCGTGTCCGGGGGTGACGGCGCCGGTGTCCGGCGTCTCGACGCCGGCGAGCAGCCGCAGCAGCGTGGTCTTGCCGGCGCCGTTGAGTCCGAGGATGACCACCCGGGAGCCCTTGTCGACGGCCAGGTTCACATCGGTGAAGATCTCGAGCGAGCCGTACGACTTCGACAGGCTCTCCGCGGACAGCGGGGTCCTGCCGCACGGCGCGGGGTCGGGGAAGCGGAGTTTGGCCACCTTGTCGCCGACGCGCACCTCGTCCAGCCCCGCGAGCAGCCGCTCGGCACGGCGGGCCATGTTCTGCGCGGCCACCGTCTTGGTGGCCTTGGCGCGCATCTTGTCGGCCTGCGCATTGAGGGCCGCGGCCTTCTTCTCGGCGTTCTGGCGCTCGCGCCTGCGGCGCTTCTCGTCGGCCTCGCGCTGCTGCTGGTAGAGCTTCCAGCCCATGTTGTAGACGTCGATCTGGGCGCGGTTGGCGTCCAGGTAGAAGACCTTGTTGACGACCGTCTCGACCAGGTCGACGTCGTGGGAGATCACGATGAAGCCGCCGCGGTAGGTCTTGAGGTAGTCCCGCAGCCAGAGGATCGAGTCGGCGTCGAGGTGGTTCGTGGGCTCGTCGAGCAGCAGGGTGTCGGCGTCGGAGAACAGGATGCGGGCGAGCTCGACGCGGCGGCGCTGACCGCCGGAGAGGGTGTGCAGGGGCTGGCCGAGCACCCGGTCGGGCAGTCCGAGCGCTGCAGCGATGGTGGCGGCCTCGGCCTCGGCGGCGTAACCGCCCTTGGTGAGGAACTCCGTCTCCAGGCGCTCGTACTTCTTCATGGCGCGCTCGCGCGTCGCGCCCTTGCCGTTCGCCATGCGGTCCTCGTTCTCCCGCATCTTGCGCAGGACGGAGTCGAGGCCGCGGGCGGAGAGGATGCGGTCGCGTGCGAGCGTGTCGAGGTCTCCGGTGCGCGGGTCCTGCGGGAGGTAGCCGACCTCGCCGGAGCGGCTGATGGCGCCGGCGGCTGGGATCCCCTCGCCCGCGAGGCACTTGGTGAGGGTGGTCTTGCCCGCTCCGTTGCGGCCGACGAGGCCGATGCGGTCGCCCTTGGCGACACGGAAGGAAGCGGACTCGATGAGAACGCGCGCGCCGGCGCGCAGCTCGATACCGGAGGCGGTGATCACGGAAAGACTCCAGGGCGGTGTGGACGGCGGAAGGGACGGGCGCGCGAGCTTCGACGCCGCCTAATGCACAAGGAGAATTGCCATACCGGCCAGTCTAGCGGGGCGGCGCAAGTGGTTTTCCGCACGCTGCCGCCACCCTGACGGACTACGGCAGGCGGGCGGCCTGAGCGCCGTTGTCAGTGGCGGCTGCCAGACTGAGAGCCAGATCACACGGATCCGATCGTCGTTTCGAGGAGTGATGGTCATGGCCCAGTCTCCGAGCATCTGTCCCGCACTGCTGTACGCGGACGCGAGCGCCGCGATCGAGCAGCTCACCAAGGCCTTCGGCTTCGCCCGCCACGCGGTGTACGAGGACAAGGGCGGCCGTGTGGTGCACGCGGAACTCACGTTCGGGAACGGCATGGTGATGCTGGGCAGCAAGGGGACCGGCGGGGAGTACGACAACCTGATGGCGGACGCGGGGCCGATGGGCGTCTTCGTCCATGTCGACGATGTGGACGCCCACCATGCGAGGGCCGTGGAGCAGGGGGCGGAGATCGTGATGGCCCCCAGAGACCAGGACTACGGCTCGCGCGACTACATGGCGCGCGATGTGGAGGGCAATCTCTGGAGCTTCGGCACCTACGAGCCGGCCGCGGAGGCGGCGGAGACCTAGCCCGTCCCGACCGCCGCCCACCCGGCCGGGGCCCGGCCGTGGCGGCCGGCGGCGCCGGGAGGCGCCCTCAGACGCCTCCGGTGTGGACCTGGAAGGCGGCGCGGCGCACGGCCTTGGCCAGGGCGGGGTCCGGATGGGCGGCGGCCAGGGCCACCAGGACCTGCACGGTGCGCGGATGGCCGCCGGCGCGGACCTCCTCGAGGAGCGCGGGGACGGTGTTCTGGACGGCGGAGTCGAGATGGCGCAGCAGCAGCTGGGGTTCGCCGTGGTCGGTGACCGCCGCCGCGGTGTCCACCCAGAGCCAGGTCGCCTCTTCGCGGGTGAGGACGTCGGCCGCGTCCTCGGGGTCGACGCCCTCGTACTCGGCGAGCCAGAGCAGGGCGTAGGGGCGGAGCGAGGACTCGTCGGCGGCGGCGCGCACATCGGGCTCCGCGGGCGCGCCGACGGCCCGGAGGGCCTCGAAGGCGAGGCCGCGCAGCAGCGCGTCCTCGCCGCGGGCGACGGCGAGAAGTTCGGCGACGGCGCTGGAGACGGGGCGTGCGGCCAGCCAGGCACGGTATTCGTTGCGGGCAGGGCCGGGGGTGAGGCGGGCGCAGCCGCGCAGCATGTCCTCCGCCGACTGCTCGATATTGCCCGCGGGGCTCTGGGCGGCGACGCAGATCTGCTCGAGCTTGACCCAGACCGCCCAGTTGCCGAGGGGGGTGAGAGTGGCCTGGCCCTGGTCCAGGGTCAGGGCGCCGACGGCGCGGAGGCCTTCCATGGCCCAGTCGAGGAGAGAGGGGAGCGTCGGGGAAGGCGTCGCGTCCGGCACCGTCGCGTCCGGCACCGTCGCGTCCGGAACTGCGGCGCACGGGGCCGTCTCGCTGCGGGCCAGGGGGACTTCACAGCGTTCCTCGCGCAGTTCGGCGACGCGCTGCTGCAGCAGGTCGAGCAGGGCCGGCACGGCCACGGGGCCGGCGGACAGCTGCAGGAGGGAGAGGACCTGGGGGACGGCCTCGACGACCTCCGCGACGGCGGCGGGGGCCGCGGCGCCGGGGGCGGGGTGCGCCAGCGACCAGGCGTCGAAGAGGGCGACCCAGCCGCGCAGCACGGCCATGTCGTCGCGGTCCCACGCACGCAGCCGCCAGCCGGGGCGGACGGTGTCGCCGTGCACCTCGACCAGCCCGGCGAGCCGGGCGCGGTCCCATCCGGCGCGTACCTGGAGCGTTGTCAGTTCCAGCGCGGCGGCGGCCTGTTCCAGCGACGCCCGGCCGGTGAGCGGGGCGGTGCCGGCGGCCGCGTGCCCGGCGGCCGCCCAGCGGGCGACGCGCACCGCGTCCGCGAGCACCGCCCTCGCCTGGCGGGCGAGCTCGGCGGGGGCCGGGGTGCCCTCGGGCGGGCGGGGGGCGGGGCGAGTGCGCCGGGTCGTCACGGCCCGTCGAGCGGTGGCCAGGGATCGCGGGCGGACAAGACGGAGTCTGGAGTTGCGCGCCAATTGCTCATCAGGCTTTCGGGACGTCACGGGAGCAGTCTTCCCGCTGACGGCCCGAAAGCCCAAACGGAACCTGCTCGGCCGGACCTGGCGGCCGTGTGAGCAGGCGGCGACATCAAAGGGAGCGGTTACATCAAGGGGATGAGGAAGCGCCGGAGCGCTTCCTCATAGCGGGCCGGATCGGCGTTCCACATGGCGGCGTGCGGGGCGTGGCGGACGGTGTGCAGGGCGATCATCCCGGGGTTGCGGGCGGCGAGTTCGCGGGACGGCCGCCAGGGGGCGATGACGTCGTCGGGCCCATGGAAGAGGAGGGTCGGCATCCGCAGGGCGGCCGGCAGCGTGGTGGAGCGCAGCCGGTCCGCGTGCAGGCCGGTTCTGCCCTGCGCCGCGCGCACGGCGAGCGGCAGCAGGGGGGCCGGGGTTCTGCGTGCCCGGGCCAGGGCTCGCACGGTCGACTCCCAGTCGAGGACCGGGGAGTCCAGGACGAGTCCGCTGATCCGGTCGCGCAGGGCGCAGTGCGCGGCGGCGTGCAGGGCCATCGACGCACCGGTGGACCAGCCGTGGAGGACGACGCGCTGCGCCCCGTGGTGCAGCGCGTAGCGGACGGCGGCGTCCAGATCGCGCCACTCGGAGTCACCGAGGTGGCCGAGGCCGTCCGGGGGCCGGGGCGCGCCGTCGTCGCCGCGGTAGGCGAGGTCGAGGACGGGCAGCCGCTGGGCGTGCAGAAAAGGGATCAGGTTCATGGGGTGTTCCCGGGTGGCGCCCAGGCCGTGCACGGTGATGACCCAGGTGGTGCGGGCGCCGGGGACGAACCACGCGGGCAGGCCGCCCAGCTCCCCCGGGACGGTGACATCGCGGCAGGGCAGGCCGAGGGCATGCCCGGGGTCGCCGCTGTGCACCCGCGGTGTGAGCCGGACGCGGGTGCCCGGTTCGAGGCTGCCGTGGCTGACGCGCTCCAGTCTGCGCACCACCGCGTCCGCGGGGTGCGCGCCGTCGAGGACGGGGCCGACGACGGCATGCAGCCCCGGGCCCTCGATGCCGTACAGGCCGGGGCGGAGCGAGGCCAGGCTGCGGGTGAGGGTCACCCGACCGGGGGCGGTGGCGTGGACGGTGAGCCGGGGGTCGCCGGGCAGGGGCTGCCGTGAGGGCGCCCTGAGCGCGGCGGCGCTCGCGTAGCGGCCGGCCGCGACCGCGGCCGCTCCGACGCCGATCAGTGTGGTGGCGGCCGCTGCCGCCGTGGTAGCCGGGCGCACCGTTCCAGTGTCGGCAGCCGGTCCCCGCGCTGCCAGCGGACGGGGGCCACGGGGGTCAGGGCCTGGGCTGCGACCCGGTTCCGCCCGGCTCTGCCCGGCTCTGCCCGGGTGCGCTCGGGTGCTCGTGGATTCGACGGTGCGGAATCGAAAAGGGTGATACCTGACTCACACCCCGGAACAAGCCACAGACACCGCACAGCCCTGCCCAGTTCACCTCTCGTTCATCTAGGTTACTTACGGTCGGCCGGCCACTGACATCAAGAGATTGCCTGGGTAAATGGAACACATCACGCTGCTGCTCGCGATCGTGATCGTGACAGCTCTCGTGTTCGATTTCACGAACGGTTTCCACGACACCGCCAACGCGATGGCGACGACCATCTCGACCGGCGCTCTGAAGCCAAAGACTGCGGTGGCCATGTCCGCCGTACTCAATCTCGTCGGCGCCTTCCTCTCGGTGGAGGTCGCCAAGACGATCTCCAAGGGACTGGTCGACGAGACAGGCATCGCCCCGGAAGTGATCCTCGCGGCGCTCGTCGGCGCCATCCTCTGGAACCTTCTGACCTGGCTGATCGGCCTGCCCTCCAGTTCCTCGCACGCGCTCATGGGCGGTCTGATCGGCGCCACCATCGCTTCCATCGGCCTCAGCGGCGTCAACGGCGGCGTCGTCGTGACCAAGGTGCTGATCCCCGCGATAGCCGCCCCGCTGGTGGCCGGCATAGCCGCGTACTTCTCCACCCGGCTGACGTACAAGATCGGCAAGAACACCGCCCCGAAGGCCCAGGCCAAGGGCTACCGCAGCGGCCAGATCGCCTCCGCGGGCCTCGTCTCGCTCGCCCACGGCACCAACGACGCGCAGAAGACCATGGGCATCATCACGCTGGCGCTGGTCGCCGGCGGAGTGCTCGCACCCGGCTCCAACCCCCCGATGTGGGTCATCCTCTCCGCGGGTCTCGCCATCGCACTGGGCACGTACCTCGGCGGCTGGCGCATCATCCGCACCATGGGCAAGGGCCTGACCGACCTCCAGCCGCAGCAGGGCTTCGCCGCCCAGACCAGCGCGGCCACCGTCATCCTCGCCTCCTCCCACCTGGGCTTCTCCCTGTCGACCACGCACTCCTGCTCCGGCGCGGTGATGGGCGCGGGCCTGGGCCGCAAGGGCGGCGTGGTCCGCTGGTCGACCGCGACCCGGATGTTCGTCGCCTGGGGTCTGACCCTGCCGGCCGCGGGCCTGGTCGCCGCGGTCGCGGAGTTCGTCGCCCGGCAGGGCGACTGGGGCGTGGCCGCCGTCGCCGCCTTCCTGGTCGTCTCCTGCGCCGCGATCTGGATCATCTCCCGCCGTCAGGTGGTCAACCACACCAACGTCAACGACGTCGACGCCGACGGCACGCCCGACAGCGGCGACGCCCAGCCCGGTGTCGTCACCACCGCGATCGCGGCCGTCACCCCGCCGCCCGCCGGCGCCCCGGCCGACCTGTCGGCCACCATCCCGGCTCCGTCCGCTCCCCCCACCGAGTCGGCGCGCTCCGCCGCCGTCTGAAGCAGCTCCACGGAAGATACGGAAACGACATGGACATCGACTGGGCAGCCCTCGGCTCCGTCTTCGGCGTGAGCCTCGTGGCCACCGTCGCCCTCGTGGGCCTGTTCACCCTGGGCATCCAGGGCCTCAGCAAGCAGGAAGCCGCTGCCGCCGAGGGCGGTTCCGCGCCGCTGGCGCGCACCGGTGCGTACGTCTGCTTCGCACTGTGCACCGCGGCCGTGGCGTACGGGATCTCCCTGATCGTCGCCTGAGGACCCGCGCGAGCACCCCACGAAACCCCCGTCGGCCGGTTCCGGCGCCTGTCCGGCGCCCGAACCGGCCTTCGCATGCGTGGAATGTGGGGCTCAGCACACTGTCCCGTCGCAGGTCAAGGCGAGTTGACGGGCTTTGGCGGGCATGGTGGACTGCCGAGGCCAACTACGGCGGCAGCAGAGGAAGCCGGTGCGAATCCGGCGCGGTCCCGCCACTGTCACCGGGGCGTCCGCCGCCCCGGGAGCCAGGAACTCTCACCGCCGTTCACGTCAAGCCGGGGCGCGGACCCTGAGTGAGGACATATCGCCATGCATGGCTGCGGTTCAGCGGTGCGTGCCGACCGTGCGTTCGCCCTTGGCACGGCCCTCGGCCTCCTGGGCGACGCTCTGTTCGGCGATCCACGCCGGGGACATCCGGTCGCCGCGTTCGGGCGCACTGCGGGCGCGGCAGAGCGTGCGCTCTGGCGCGACCACCGCGGCTGGGGCGCACTTCATACAGCGCTATGCGCCGGCGGCGCGGCGGCGGCGGGGGCTCTGCTCGCACGGACGGCGCGAGCCGCAGACGCCGGCCTTCGGCGCCCTGCAGCCGATGCGGCGCAGATCGCGCTGACCGCCGCGGCCACCTGGGCCGTCGTCGGGGGGACGTCGCTCGCGCGGGAGGCGCGCGCGATCGGAGCGGCTCTGGCCGCCGGGGACACAGAGGCCGCACGCCGGCGGCTGCCGCATCTGTGCGGGCGCGATCCACAGGCGCTGGACGAGCGGCAGATCGCCCGCGCCGTGGTCGAGTCGGTGGCCGAGAACACCTCCGACGCCGTCGTCGGCGCGCTCGTGTGGGGTGCGGCAGCGGGCGTTCCGGGGCTCGTCGGGTTCCGCGCGGTCAACACCCTGGACGCGATGGTCGGCCACAAGTCGCCGCGCTACCGCCGCTTCGGCTGGGCCGCCGCCCGACTCGACGATGTGGCCGGCCGGCCGGGCTCCCGGCTCACCGCGGGCCTCGCGGTGCTCGCCGGCGGCGACGCCCGCGGCGCGGCGCGGGCCTGGCGCACGGATGCCGCCAGGCACCCGAGCCCCAACGCGGGCCCGGTGGAGGCCGCGTTCGCGGGGGCGCTCGGCGTACGGCTCGGCGGCACCCTGTCGTACGGGGGCCGGATCGAGCACCGGCCCGTCCTCAACGCGGCCGGCCGTGAGGTGGGGTACGGCGACATCGAACGCGCCGTGCGGCTCTCGCGCCGCGTCAGCCTGCTGACGCTGGCGGTCTGCGCGGCCGGGCGCACGGGGACGGACGCGGTCGTCCGCCGGGCGCGGAAGGCCAGGTCATGAGCGGGGGCGTGAGCGGCGGTCCGAGCGGGACGGGACGGGGAACGGGAACATGAGCGGGAGCGGACGGCGCGGCGGCGGGCTGCTGGTCGCCGGAACCACATCGGACGCGGGCAAGAGCGTCGTCACCGCCGGCATCTGCCGCTGGCTGGCCCGGCAGGGTGTGCGCGTCGCGCCCTTCAAGGGCCAGAACATGTCGCTCAACTCCTTCGTGACCCGCGAGGGGGCGGAGATCGGCCGGGCGCAGGCCATGCAGGCGCAGGCTGCCCGGGTCGAGCCGACCGCCCTGATGAACCCCGTCCTGCTGAAGCCCGGGGGCGACCGGACCAGCCAGGTGGTGCTGCTGGGCAAGCCGGTGGGAGAGATGAGCGCCCGCGGGTTCTTCGGGGACGCCGGGCCCGCGGGGAAGCCGCCGTCGGACACCCGGTCCGCCGGGGAAACACAGCACGGAGGGCGGCGGGCCTCGCTGCGCGACACCGTCGTGGAGTGCCTGGAGCAGTTGCGGGGCACATATGAAGCCGTGATCTGCGAGGGGGCGGGCAGTCCGGCCGAGATCAATCTCCGGCGCACCGACATCGTCAACATGGGCATCGCCCGGGCCGCGCAGCTGCCGGTGCTGGTGGTCGGGGACATCGACCGCGGCGGGGTCTTCGCGCAGTTCTTCGGCACGACGGCGCTGCTGGCCGCCGAGGACCAGCGGCTCGTCGCGGGCTATCTCGTCAACAAGTTCCGCGGCGATGTGACGCTGCTGGAGCCGGGGCTCGACATGCTCCGCGGGCTGACGGGCCGCGGGACGTACGGCGTGCTGCCCTATGCGCACGGCCTGGGCATCGACGAGGAGGACGGGCTGCGGGTCTCCCTGCGGGGCGCGGTGCGCGAGTCGGTCGTCGCGCCGCCGCTCGGCGAGGACGTGCTGCGGGTCGCCGTGTGCGCCGTGCCGCTGATGTCCAACTTCACCGATGTGGACGCGCTGGCGGCCGAGCCGGGCGTCGTGGTGCGCTTCGCCGACCGGCCGCAGGAACTGGCCGACGCCGACCTGGTGATCGTGCCCGGCACGCGCGGAACGGTGCGCGCCCTGGCGTGGCTGCGGGAGCGCGGGCTCGCCGACGCCCTCGCCCGGCGGGCCGCCGAGGGCCGCCCGGTGCTGGGCGTCTGCGGCGGCTTCCAGGCGCTGGGCGAGCGGATCGAGGACGAGGTGGAGTCGCGGGCCGGCGAGGTCGAGGGGCTGGGACTGCTGCCGGTACGGGTCCGGTTCGCACATGACAAGACGCTCGCGCGGCCCGCCGGCAAGGCTCTCGGCGAGCATGTCGAGGGCTACGAGATCCACCACGGCGTCGCCGAAGTGCTCGGCGGGGAGCCTTTTCTGGACGGCTGCCGGGTCGGCTCGGTGTGGGGTACGCACTGGCACGGGTCGCTGGAGAGCGACGCGTTCCGCCGGGCGTTCCTGCGGGAGGTGGCGGCGGCTGCGGGGCGGCGGTTCACACCCGCTCCCGACACCTGCTTCGGCGCGCTGCGCGAGGAGCAGTTGGACCGGCTGGGCGATCTGATCGAGGAGCACGCGGACACGGACGCGCTGCTGCGGCTGATCGAGCAGGGCCCGCCGGCCGGCCTGCCGTTCATCCCGCCGGGAGCGCCGTGAACGCCGGAGCACACGCCCGGCAACGGACCGGGCAACGGACCGGGCAACGGACCGGGCAACGGGCCGGGGTACGGGCCGGGACCGCCCGTACGACACGCAGCGAGCTGTTGGAAATGCCAGACCTGGAGGGCACGTACGCATGAGCACCCCCTATCCGTTCACCGGGATCGTCGGGCAGGACGACCTGCGGCTGGCGCTGCTGCTGAACGCGGTCTCGCCGGCCGTCGGCGGTGTGCTCGTGCGCGGCGAGAAGGGCACCGCGAAATCGACCGCCGTACGGGCCCTTTCGGCGCTGCTCCCCGATGTCGGAGTGGTCGGCGGATGCCGCTTCTCCTGCGACCCCGCCGCGCCCGACCCGGACTGTCCCGACGGCCCGCACGAACCGAGCACCGGCACCCGGCGCCCGGCGCGGATGGTGGAGCTGCCCGTCGGGGCGTCCGAGGACCGGCTGGTGGGCGCACTGGACATCGAACGGGCGCTGGCGGAGGGCGTGAAGTCGTTCGAGCCCGGGCTGCTCGCCGATGCGCACCGCGGGATCCTCTACGTCGACGAGGTCAATCTGCTGCACGACCATCTGATCGACCTGCTGCTGGACGCGGCCGCGATGGGCGCGTCGTACGTGGAGCGTGAGGGGGTCTCCGTACGGCACGCGGCCCGCTTTCTGCTCGTCGGCACGATGAATCCGGAGGAGGGCGAGCTGCGGCCGCAGCTGCTCGACCGGTTCGGGCTCACCGTGGAGGTCAGCGCCTCGCGCGACCCCGAGCAGCGGGTGGAGGTGGTACGGCGGCGGCTGGCGTACGACGACGGTCCCGAGGCTTTCGCCGCACGCTGGGCCGACGAGGAGCGGGCGCTGTGCGAGCGGATCGTGGCCGCGCGGGCGCTGCTGCCGTCCGTGGTGCTGGGTGACGGAGCGCTGCGGCAGATCGCGGCGACCTGCGCGGCGTTCGAGGTGGACGGCATGCGGGCCGACATCGTGATGGCGCGTACGGCGACGGCGCTGGCCGCGTGGGCGGGGCGCGCCGAGGTCACGACGGACGACGTGCGGCAGGCGGCGCTGCTGGCGCTGCCGCACCGCAGGCGGCGGAATCCGTTCGACGCACCCGGACTGGACGAGGACAGGCTCGACGAGACACTGGATGAGTTCGCCCCGCGGGAGCAGCCCCAGGAGCAGGAGGAGGGCGACGGCGGCGATCCGGGGCCGGACGACGGTCCGGGCGGTCCCGACGGGCCTGGCGGAGGCGGTGGGCAGCCGCCGCAGGAGGGCCCTGCGCCGACGGCCCCGGAGACCTCCGATGCGCCCGAGGGGTCCGAGGGGTCCGAGACCGACGCGACGTCGGCGGCGTCGGAGTCTGATGCGCCCGAGGTGCCTGCCCAGCCTCGGCCCAAAGAGGGAGTCGGTGCGGGCGAGCAGCGCGCGGTGGGCGCCGGTGAGCCGTTCCGTACGAAGGTGCTGACCGTCCCGGGGCTCGGTGAAGGCGCGTCCGGACGCCGGTCGCGGGCGCGCACCGAGCAGGGCCGCACGACCGGGGCCCGGCAGCCTCAGGGGCCGCTGACGAAGGTGCATCTGCCCGCGACTCTGCTGGCTGCCGCCCCGCACCAGCGGGCGCGCGGGCGCAGCGGCCGCGGTCTGGTGGTGCGCCGGCATGATCTGCGCCAGGCGACCCGGGAGGGCCGCGAGGGGAACCTGGTCCTGTTCGCCGTGGACGCTTCGGGGTCGATGGCGGCCAGGCAGCGGATGAGCGCGGTGAAGGGCGCCGTGCTGTCGTTGCTGCTGGACTCCTATCAGCGGCGGGACAAGGTGGGGCTGATCACCTTCCGCGGGACGGAGGCGGAACTGGTGCTGCCGCCCACGTCGTCGGTGGACACCGCAGCGTCCCGGCTGGAGTCGCTGCCGACAGGCGGGCGCACTCCGCTGGCGGCCGGCCTGCTCAAGGCGCACGAGGTGCTGCGTGTGGAACGGCTGCGCGATCCGGCGCGCCGTCCGCTGCTCGTGGTGGTGACGGACGGGCGCGCGACCTCCGGAGGCCGGGCGGCCGCCGGGGGCGCGGGGGCGGACGCCATGACGCTGGTGCGCCGTGCCGCGGGCCTGCACGCCGCGGACGGCGTCGCCTCGGTCGTCGTGGACTGCGAGGCCGGGCCGGTGCGGCTCGGGCTGGCCGCGCAGCTGGCGGCGGATCTCGGCGGCACGGCCGTCGCGCTCGACGAGCTGCGGGCCGAGGCGATCGCCGGGCTCGTCAAGGACGTACGCGCGGACCTGAACGGGGACGCGGCCAAGGACCCCGGCGCGGGGCGGGGCGGCGACGGTCGCACGGAGCGCACACAGCAGCCGCGCTCACGCCAGTCCCTTCAGCCACACCAGTCACAGCGGGACGTCCGCAAGGATGCCGGCGCGAACGCTGACACCGCCACCGCCACCGCCACCGCCGCCACCAAGACCACCCAGACCACCCAGACCACCCAGACCACCCAGACCACCCAGACCGCCAAGACCACCGGCGACAAGACCAGGAGGGTCGCGTAATGCCGCAGGGACAGCCGTCCGTCGTGCCCGACGACGGACTCACCACCCGTCAGCGCCGCAACCGGCCCCTCGTCCTGGTCCACACGGGCATCGGCAAGGGCAAGTCGACGGCCGCGTTCGGGCTCGCGCTGCGCGCCTGGAACCAGGGCTGGCCGATCGGGGTGTACCAGTTCGTCAAGTCGGCCAAGTGGAAGGTCGGCGAGGAGAACGCGCTCAAGGTGCTGGGCGCGAGCGGCCAGGGCGGCTCGGTCGCCTGGCACAAGATGGGCGAGGGCTGGTCGTGGGTGCAGCGCGACGCACAGCTCAGCAACGAGGAGGCGGCGCGCGAGGGCTGGCAGCAGGTCAGGCGCGAGCTGGCGGCCGAGACGCACCGACTGTACGTGCTCGACGAGTTCGCCTACCCGCTGCACTGGGGCTGGGTGGACGTGGACGAGGTGATCGAGGCGCTGCGCGACCGTCCCGGGAACCAGCATGTGGTGATCACGGGCCGCAACGCCCCGCAGAAGCTGATGGACTTCGCCGATCTGGTCACCGACATGACGAAGGTCAAGCACCCGATGGACGCGGGCCAGAAGGGCCAGCGGGGCATCGAATGGTGAGCACGGCAGGCACGGCGGCCGGAAGGGCAGCGGACCGGTGACCGCACGACTCGTCCTCGCCGCGCCGTCGTCCGGCAGCGGCAAGACCACCGTCGCGACGGGCCTGATGGCCGCGTTCGCCGCTTCGGGGCTCGCCGTCTCGGGCCACAAGGTGGGCCCCGACTACATCGACCCCGGCTACCACGCGCTCGCCACCGGCCGCCCGGGCCGCAATCTGGACGCGTATATGTGCGGTACGGAGCTGATCGCCCCGCTGTTCGCACACGGCGCGTCCGGCTGCGACCTGGCGCTGGTCGAGGGCGTGATGGGGCTGTACGACGGGGCCGCGGGCGCGGGCGAGCTGGCGTCGACCGCGCAGGTGGCGAAGGTGCTCGGCGCGCCCGTCGTACTGGTGGTGGACGCCTCCTCGCAGTCGCGGTCGGTGGCGGCGCTGGCGCACGGCTTCGCCTCCTGGGACCCCGAGGTCCGGATGGGCGGGGTGATCCTCAACAAGGTCGCCTCGGACCGGCACGAGACGCTGCTGCGGGAGGCACTGGACGAGGCGGGCACCCCGGTGCTCGGAGTGCTGCGCCGGGCGCCCCGGGTCGACACGCCCTCCCGCCATCTGGGGCTGGTGCCCGCGGCCGAGCGGCACTCGGAGGCGGTCGACGCGGTGCGGGCGATGGCCGAGCAGGTGCGGGCGGGCTGCGACCTTCCGGCGCTGCTTGCCCTGGCACGCAGCGCCCCCGCCTGGTCGGCGGCGGCCTGGGACCCGGAGGAGGCCGTCGCGCCGCCGGAGGGCGTACGGGCGGCGCGGCCGGTGGTCGCGGTGGCCGGAGGGGCCGCGTTCACGTTCTCGTACGCCGAGCACGCCGAACTGCTCGCCGCCGCGGGCGCGGACGTGGTCCCCTTTGACCCGCTGCGGGACGAGCGGCTTCCGGACGGAACGGCCGGACTCGTCATCGGCGGCGGGTTCCCCGAGATGTACGGACCCGAACTGTCCGCCAACGAGCCGCTGCGCAAGGCGGTCGCCGATCTGGCCGTCTCCGGTGCGCCGGTGGCCGCGGAGTGCGCCGGGCTGCTGTATCTGTCGCGGGAGCTGGACGGCAGGCCGATGTGCGGGGTCCTGGACGCCGAGGCGCGTATGTCCCCGCGGCTCACACTCGGCTACCGGGAGGCGGTCGCGGTGAGCGACAGCGTGCTGGCGGCGGCCGGGACGCGGCTGCGCGGACACGAGTTCCACCGCACGGTGCTCGAACCGGGTGCGGGGCCCGCGCCGGCGTGGGGGCTGCACCGGCCCGAGCGGCGTGTTGAGGGCTTCGTGCAGCAGGGTGTGCACGCGAGCTATGTGCATACGCACTGGGCGCAGGCGCCGGGGCTGGCGCGCAGGTTCGTCGAGCGGTGCGGACGATGATGCTCGGCTTGCTCGCATCACTCGGCGAGGCCCACCACCAGCCAGATGAAGCCCACGCCGACCGCCGTGCACATCAGTGTCGAGCGGCCGGGGTGGTCGTGGTGCGCCTCGGGGAGGATCTCGGCGGCGGCGAGATAGAGCAGGACGCCGCCGAAGAACCCGAGGTAGCTGCCGAGCAGCTCCTCGGGGATGGTGAACAGCAGGGTGGACGTCGCGCCCGCCACCGGGGCGAGCGCGGCGGCCACGAGCAGTGTGAGGGACTTCGCGCGGCTGTTCCCGTACAGGCTGGCCAGCGTGTAGGTGTTGAACCCGTCGGCGAAGTCGTGGGTGACGACGGCCAGGGCCACGGTCGCGCCCATGCCGCCGCTCACCTGGAACGCCGCGCCGATGGCGATGCCGTCCATCAGGCTGTGGCCGACCATCGCCGCCGCGGCGGTCAGGCCCACCTGGGGTACGCGCCCGTGGGCCGCCCGGCCGCGTACGGCGAGGAGCCGCTCCACGACGTGCGCGGCGAGGAAGCCGCCGACGAAGAGCAGCAGCCCCTGCGGGACTCCGAACACTCCGCCGCTCGCCGCCTGAAGCGCCTCCGGCAGCAGATCGAGGCCGGCCACGCCGAGCATCAGTCCGCCCGCGAGACCCAGCACCAGATGCCTGCGGTCGGTGACGCGCTGCGCCGTCCAGCCGCCGAACAGCGTCATTGCAAACGCGCCGAGCGCGACGAACACCGCCATGGGCCTTTGCTAGCCGATCGTCGGGCCTGTTGAGATCCTGCTGAGCGCGTCAAGGACGCCGGCGCCCGGGATTCACCCGATTGCCCCGCCGCCGGTACGAGCCGCCGGTACGAGCCGACAGCCCCCGACGTCAGTCCCCGCCGCCGACCCGCCCGCCGAATCCGCAGCCCCGTCCCGTACGAGAGGAGCCGACGCATGGTCCGCGCATCGCTGACGGTCGGCGTCGGCATGTCCAGGGGGGTTCCGGCCGAGGAGGTGTACGACGCGATCGCCGAGGCGCTGGCCTCCGCGGGGCTGTCGGCCGCGGACGTCGCGGCGCTCGCGACGATCGACGCAAAGGCGGAGGAGGACGGGGTCGTACGGGCCGCGCAGCGGCTCGGCGTGGCGCTGGTGACCTACCCGGCGGCGGTGCTGGCCCGCATCAGGGTGCCGAATCCGTCAGCCGTGGCACTCTCCTCCGTGGGCGCCGGGTCGGTCGCGGAGGCGGCGGCGCTCGCGGGCGGTGGAGAACTCGTCGTGCCCAAGCGCAGGTCACAGCCCCAGAACGGCGGACGGCCACGAGTGACGTGCGCCGTTGCGCGCCAGCGTCCGGACGGTGCGCGGGCGGCGGATTCCAGCCACCTGGCCGCCCGGCCCGGAGTGGACGGTGCGCGCGGGGAGAAGATGACGGACACGGCGGTCGACGCCACGGCGACGCGAGACCCCGAGCCGGCGCCGCCCCGGACCATTGCACCACTGTCTCAGGAGCCTCTTCAGTCAGGGCAGCAGGGCACACCCCCACCTGCTCCCTGCCCTCCACCCCCACCTCAAGGAGACGGCATGGCCTCCCCTCCCCCACAAGCACCACAGGTCAGATCGTCATACCGACCTGAGTCGCTTCAGCTGAGCGCTGACGCCGATGTCTGCGATCTGCGGCATCACGGCGACGCGGAGCTGCGGGACGACGGCGTCGGGCTGACGGACCTCGCGGTCAACGTGCGGTCCGGCACTCCCCCGCGGTGGCTGCGCGAGCGCGTCGCGGACTCGCTCGGTTCCCTCGCCGCCTATCCGGACGGGCGGCGGGCACGCGCCGCGATCGCGGCGCGGCACGGGGTTCCGGTGGAGCGGGTGCTGCTGACTGCGGGCGCCGCGGAGGCGTTCGTCCTGCTGGCCCGCGCGCTGACGGTGCGCCACCCGGTCATCGTGCACCCGCAGTTCACCGAGCCGGAGGCGGCTCTGAAGGACGCCGGGCACAAGGTGGAACGGGTGCTGCTGCGCGAGGAGGACGGGTTCCGGCTCGATCCGGCCGCGGTGCCCGACTCGGCGGACCTGGTCGTGATCGGCAACCCGACGAACCCGACGTCCGTGCTGCACCCCGCCGGGCATATCGCGCGGCTGGCCCGCCCGGGCAGGGTGCTGGTGGTGGACGAGGCGTTCATGGACGCCGTCCCGGGAGAGCGGGCGTCGCTCGCGGAACGCCTCGACGTACCCGGGCTCGTGGTGCTGCGCAGCCTCACCAAGACCTGGGGACTGGCAGGCCTGCGGATCGGCTATGTGCTGGCGGAGCCGGGCACGATCGCGGAGCTCGCGGCGGCCCAGCCGCTGTGGCCGGTCTCGACGCCCGCGCTGACGGCTGCGGAGGCGTGCATGGAGCAGTACGCCCTCGCGGAGGCCGCCCAGGCGGCCCATCGGATCGCGGCGGACCGCGCGCATCTGCTGGCGGGGCTCGCGGAGTTCGAGGAGGTGCGGGCGGTTCAGGCGGCTGAGGGGCCGTTCGTCCTCGTCCGAGTGCGGCACGGCGCCGAGGTCCGCGAGAAGCTTCGGTCCCTCGGCTTCGCGGCCCGCCGCGGCGACACGTTCCCGGGGCTCGGGCCCGACTGGATGCGGCTGGCGGTACGGGACCGGGCGACCACCAACCGCTTTCTGCAGGCGCTCGACCAGGCGCTGACGATGGCGGGCTGCTGACCGGCAGTTCGGCCTTCGGCAGCCGAGCGGCCCCTCCGTGCGCACCGGACAGGATCGCGCGGAGGGCCGCTCGGCATCCGAATCACGGGATCACGGGATGACAGCCACGTCAGCCGCCATCGGCCGCCGTCAGCCGCCATCGGCCGCCGTCGGCCGCCGTCGGCCGCCGTCGGCCGCCGTCGGTCCGGACGCCGCTCCGGCGCCCGGACCGCGAGGGCCTTCGGTCAGGCCCCGACGTAGTCCGCGAGGTGCTCGCCGGTGAGGGTCGAACGGGCGGCGACGAGGTCGGCGGGCGTGCCCTCGAAGACCACCCGGCCGCCGTCGTGTCCGGCGCCGGGGCCGAGGTCGATGATCCAGTCGGCATGCGCCATGACCGCCTGGTGGTGCTCGATGACGATGACCGACTTGCCGGAGTCGACGAGCCTGTCGAGCAGGCCGAGCAGCTGCTCCACATCGGCGAGGTGGAGTCCGGTGGTGGGTTCGTCGAGTACGAAGACGCCGCCCTTCTCCCCCATGTGCGTGGCCAGCTTGAGGCGCTGGCGCTCCCCGCCGGACAGGGTGGTGAGCGGCTGACCGAGGGTGAGGTAGCCGAGCCCGACGTCGGCGAGCCGGCCGAGGATCCTGTGAGCGGCCGGAGTGCGCGCCTCGCCGGCGCCGAAGAACACCTCTGCCTCGGTCACCGGCATCGCGAGCACCTCGCTGATGTCGCGCCCGCCGAGGTGGTACTCCAGCACCGATGCGTCGAACCGCTTCCCCTCGCACTCCTCACAGGTCGTGGCCACACCGGCCATCATCGCCAGATCGGTGTAGACCACCCCGGCGCCGTTGCAGTTGGGGCAGGCGCCTTCGGAGTTGGCGCTGAACAGCGCCGGCTTGACGCCGTTGGCCTTGGCGAACGCCTTGCGGATCGGGTCGAGCAGCCCGGTGTACGTCGCCGGGTTGCTGCGCCTGGAGCCGCGGATAGGGCTCTGGTCGACCGCCACCACGCCCTCGTCGGCCGGGACGGACCCGTGCACAAGCGAGCTCTTGCCGGAGCCTGCGACTCCGGTGACCACGGTGAGCACCCCCAGCGGGATGTCGACGTCGACGTTCCGCAGGTTGTTCGCCGTCGCGCCGCGGATCTTCAGCGCGCCTGAGGGCCGGCGCACCGTCTCCTTGACGGCGGCGCGGTCGTCGAGATGACGGCCGGTGACGGTGCCGCTGGCCCGCAGCCCCTCTACGGTGCCCTCGAAGCAGACGGCGCCGCCCGCCGTGCCGGCGCCGGGGCCGAGGTCGACCACATGGTCGGCGATGGCGATCGCCTCCGGCTTGTGCTCCACCACGAGCACGGTGTTGCCCTTGTCCCGCAGCCTCAGCAGCAGGTCGTTCATGCGCCGGATGTCGTGCGGGTGCAGGCCGATGGTGGGCTCGTCGAAGACATAGGTGACGTCGGTGAGCGAGGAGCCGAGATGGCGGATCATCTTGACGCGCTGCGCCTCGCCGCCCGACAGCGTGCCCGACGCGCGGTCGAGCGAGAGATAGCCGAGGCCGATCTCCTGGAACGAGTCGAGGGTGTGCTGCAGCTTGGCGAGCAGCGGCGTCACCGAGGGGTCGTCGAGGGCGCGTACCCATTCGGCCAGATCGCTGATCTGCATCGCGCAGGCGTCGGCGATGTTGACACCCTTGATCTTCGACGACCGGGCGGCCTCGCTGAGCCGGGTGCCGTCGCACTCAGGGCACTCGGCGAAGGCGACCGCCCGGTCCACGAACGCCCGGATGTGCGGCTGCATCGCCTCCCGGTCCTTGGAGAGCATGGACTTCTGGAGCTTGGGGATCAGACCCTCGTAGGTGAGATTGATGCCGTTGATCTTCACCTTGGTCGGCTCGCGGTAGAGGAAGTCGTGCCGCTCCTTCTTGGTGTAGTCGCGGATCGGCTTGTCCGGGTCGAAGAAGCCGGACTCGGTGATGACCCGCACGACCCAGCCGCCCCCGGTGTAGGTGGGGATGGTGAAGGGGTCCTCGGAGAGCGACTTGGAGTCGTCGTAGAGCTGGGTGAGGTCGATGTCGGAGACCGTGCCCCGGCCTTCGCAGTGCGTGCACATGCCGCCGGTGCGGCTGAAGGTCACCTTCTCGGTCTTGGTCTTGTCTGCGCCGCGGTCGACCGTGAACCCGCCGCTCGCCGAGACCGAGGCGACGTTGAAGGAGTACGCGCCGGGCGGGCCGATGTGCGGCTTGCCGAGCCGGCTGAAGAGGATGCGCAGCATCGCGTTGGCGTCGGTGGCGGTGCCGACGGTGGAGCGGGGGTCTGCCCCCATCCGCTGCTGGTCGACGGTGATCGCGGTGGTCAGCCCGTCGAGTACGTCGGCCTCGGGCCGGGCCGGCGTCGGCATGAAGCCCTGTACGAAGGCGCTGTAGGTCTCGTTGATCATCCGCTGCGACTCTGCGGCGATCGTGTCGAACACCAGCGAGCTCTTGCCCGAGCCGGAGACTCCGGTGAACACCGTCAGCCGGCGCTTCGGGAGTTCGACGCTGACGTCCTTGAGATTGTTCTCGCGTGCGCCGTGCACACGGATCAGATCGTGGCTGTCGGCAGCGTGCGGCTCAGGCGACTGCGCGTCCGTCCTCTTGGCCATGCTCATCCCGTCTCCATCTGTTGAGTCACGCGGACCGCCCCCGCGGTCCCGCGTCGGCGTCGGCGTCGCCGCCCGGCTCGATCCGACCGGGTTCGAGCGTACGTCCGACCGTCATCCATCTGCTCGCGATCCGGCATCTCGGCTCAGCGGAGCTCGTTGATGCGGATCAGGTTGCCGGCGGGATCGCGGAAGGCACAGTCGCGGATGCCGTACGGCTGCTCGGTCGGCTCCTGGACGACCTCGGCGCCGCCGGCCCGCAGCCGCGCGAAGACGCCGTCGAGGTCGGCGGCAGCCAGGGTGAGGCGGGCATAGGCGCCCTTGGCCATCATCTCGGCGATGGTGCGGCGTTCGTCGTCGGTGATGCCGGGCGCGGCGCCCGCCGGCTCCAGGACGACGGACGTGCCGGGCTGGCCGGCGGGGCCGACGGTGAGCCAGCGCATCCCGTCGTATCCGACGTCGTTGCGGACCTCGAAGCCCAGGGTGTCGCGGTAGAAGGCCAGGGAGGCGTCCGGGTCGTGATGCGGGAGGAAGGTCCAGTGAATGGTGACGTCCATGTCGGCCAGGCTAGGCACGGCCCGGCGACCGGCGCTTCTCCATTCCTGACCGGCCCGTCGGCGTTCCCTCGGCGCTCGCTTCGCCGACCTCGTTTCGCGTTCCTCGCCGCGGCCGCTGTGGGAAAATGATCGGGTGAGACGGCAGGATCTCGACGACCTCGTCCGGCTGCGGCGGGCCCGCGACCGGATGGACCGCGACTACGCCGAGCCTCTCGACGTCCCGGCGCTGGCCCGTGACGCCCTGATGTCTCCGGGCCATTTCTCGCGCAGCTTCCGCGTCGCGTTCGGCGAGACGCCGTACGGCTATCTGATGACCCGCCGCATCGAGCGGGCCAAGGCTCTGCTGCGGCGCGGCGACCTCACGGTGACCGAGGTCTGCTTTGCCGTCGGCTGTACGTCGCTGGGGTCGTTCAGCTCGCGTTTCAGCCAGTTGGTCGGTGAAAGCCCGAGTGCCTACCGGGCCCGGAGCCATGACGACGGCGCCGCCATCCCGGCATGCATGGCCAAGATCCATACGCGGCCGGTCAGAAGCGGACCGGTCAGGAACGGAGAAGCGCGCCCTGCCGCCCGGCCGTAGCCTGAGCAGCATGGACATCAGGCTTTCGCAGTGCTTCATCGCCGTCGACGACCACGACAAGGCGATCGCGTTCTACCGCGATGTGCTCGGTCTTGAGGTACGCAACGACGTCGGCTTCGAGGGGATGCGGTGGGTGACCGTCGGGGCGCCCTCGCAGCCGGACGTGAACATCGTCCTGGAGCCGCCCGTCGCCGACCCGAACGCCTCACCGGATGACAGGCAGGCCATGGCGGAGCTGATGGCCAAGGGCCTGCTGCGCGGTGTCATCTTCACGACGGACGACTGCGACGCCACCTTCGAGCGCGTCAGGGCGGCGGGCGGCGAGGTGCTGCAGGAGCCGATGGACCAGCCCTACGGCGTACGCGACTGCGGGTTCCGGGACCCCGCGGGCAATCTGCTGCGCTTCACGCAGCCTCTCGGGAAGTGAGCCTCGATCGGCCGTACGGCCTTCGGCCGTGTCCTCAATCTCCCCAATCCCCCCCGGACTTCGTCCGGGAGGCGGCTGAGGGAGATTGAGGAGCGGGGTCCGGGGCGGAGCCTCGGATACGGGAAGGGGTGGGGAGGGGGAAGACCCGCGGACGCGGCCGGGCGCGGCTCAGTTCTGCACGCGGCCCGGGCTGGCGCGGCTCAGTTCTGCACGCGGCTCCGGCGGGCGCGGCTCAAGGCGAGTACGCTGCCGCCCGCGGCCAGCAGCAGGGCCGCGCCGCCCGCGAGGTAGGGCGTCGCCGAGCTGCTGCCGGTGGCGGCCAGGTTCTCCTTGGCCGGCTGGGCAGCGTCGGACTGCACGGAGAGCGTGCTGCCGGTCCCGGCCGATGCGCCCTGCCCCCCGGTTTCCCCGCCCGGCTCCGCGGCCTTGGCGTCGTCCTGCGGCTGCTCCGGCTGTCCTTCCCGGCCGGGCTGCTGCGGCTTCCCTGCCTGCTCTGCCTGCTCTGCCTGCTCTGCCTCCGCTGCCTCTGCTGCTTCCGAGCCGTCGCCGGGCCCGCCGCCCTGCCCGGGTGACTCGCAGGTCGCCTTGGCCAGGGTGACCGTCCCCTGGACGTCGGCGACATTGAGCCGCACGGGATTCACGGTGACTTTGAGTTCCAGGGCCGTGGCGGCCGCCGTGCGGGAGGTGGTCTGGGTCTTCGACAGATGCAGGGTCACCCTGCCGACGCCGGGGACGTCGACGTCCGCCGTGCCGCCGGCGGTCAGATTGACCTCCTTGCCGAGGACCTTCACATCCCCGAGCACGTTCGATTTGACGACGGGGTGTTCGCCGACCTCGCACACGGCCTTGGAGGTGACCTTCCGGACCTCGATCAGGGACAGCAGCGGCAGCCCCGGCACATGGACCCGGGCGCGGGCGAGATGGACGTAGCCCTCGGCCCGGCGTCGGTCCGCGGTGGCCTTGGCGGTGGCGACGTCCGCCCGCAGCACCTGAAAGGGCCTGCCCCGGTCGACCCCGTCGAGTTTCGCGGTCAGAGCCGTCTTCTCGGCGCTTGCGGGGGCCTTCACCTCGTTGAGGGTGGCCGTGAGCGGGACCACTGCCTTGTCGAGCAGAGACACGTCGAGGTCGGTGCGGAGCACGGCCGCCGCTGCCCGCCCCTTGCCGCCCTCGCCCCCGGAGGCATGCGCCGGACCGGCGAGGACGACGGAGCCCGACGCGAGGGCGACGGCGGCCGCCGTGACGGCGGCGGCACGGCGGCGGGACGCGCCGCGGCGGCGTGCGGGCATGCGGAAGGTGTTGCTGTTCAAGACGGTGGAACCCCCACAAGAGACACGGTGTCGCTGCCGCCCCTGGGGACACAGGGACGGCAGCGACGTCAGACACCGGCATCTTTACGCACTGAGAGTGAACCGACAGACACCTGACGTGAGTTCACCCCAAAGTGGGGTTTCCGCGCTCGCATTCGATTCATTCGGTACGACTGTTCCCCTGGGTCGCTCCTGTGGCGGCGGAGGGGGAGTACGCCGGTTGACTCACAGGCGCGTCCGCAGAGCGGAGAAGCGAACGCCGTGCGCCGGGGGTCACGGCCCGTCAACGGCAGCGGACGCAGGGCGCCGACCGGTCAGCCGATCACCCGGCCGTTGAGGATCACCCGCCGCGGCCCGGCCAGCACTCTGACGTCCGCGCGCGGGTCGCTGTCGTACACCACCAGATCCGCCGGTGCGCCTTCCTGCAGCGCGGGGCGGCCCAGCCAGGCGCGCGCGCCCCAGGTCGTCGCCGAGAGCGCCTCCACGGGCGGGATGCCCGCCTTCACCAGCTCCTCGACCTCCGCCGCCACCAGGCCGTGCGCCAGGGAGCCGCCCGCATCGGTGCCGACGAAGACCGGGATGCCCGCGTCGTAGGCGGAGCGCACGGTGTCGTACCGGCGGGCGTGCAGCGCGCGCATATGGGCCGACCAGCGCGGGAACTTGGCTTCGCCACCCGCCGCGAGCCGCGGGAACGTCGCGATGTTCACCAGCGTCGGCACGATGGCGACGCCCCGCTCCGCGAAGAGCGGGATGGTGTCCTCGGTGAGGCCGGTCGCGTGCTCGATGCAGTCGATGCCCGCCTCGACGAGATCGCGCAGCGAGTCCTCGGCGAAGCAGTGGGCGGTGACGCGCGCGCCCAGCCGGTGGGCCTCGGCGATGGCCGCCTCGACCTCGCCGCGCGGCCAGCAGGCGGTCAGGTCCCCCGCCTCCCGGTCGATCCAGTCGCCGACGAGCTTGACCCAGCCGTCGCCGCGCCGCGCCTCCCGGGCGACATAGGCGACCAGATCGCCCGGCTCGATCTCATGCGCGTAGTTGCGGATGTAGCGGCGGGTGCGGGCGATATGACGGCCCGCCCTGATGATCTTCGGCAGGTCGTCGCGGTCGTCGATCCAGCGGGTGTCCGCGGCGGAGCCCGCGTCGCGGATCAGCAGGGTGCCCGCGTCCCGGTCGGTGACGGCCTGCTTCTCGCTGGTCGCGGCGTCGACCGCGCCGTGCCGGTCGAGGCCGACGTGGCAGTGCGCGTCGACGAGCCCCGGCAGCGCCCAGCCCTCGACGGTGAGGGCCTCGAGGTCGCGCGGCCGCTGGTAGGTGATGCGGCCGTCGACCGCCCACAGCTCGTCGCGCACCTCCTCGGGCCCGACGAGCACCCTCCCCTTCACATGCAGCACCACGTGATCGCTCATGCCTGCACTGTACGAGGACCGCGCGAGGGCCCGGATGCGCCCGGCAGCGACCCGGCCGCCCTCCCGATTTCCCGCAGAAGAAATTCCTGACGAATTCCCGAATACTCGAAAGCGGTTTATTGAGGGCAGCTTCCCATATTCTTCTGCCCCGGTTCTCCGATCCTAAACGCCAAGGTTTCGACAGGATCGGCAACCGTAATTCGGACAGGTCTCGCGACAGTTACTAACGTGTGACCTACTCGACAGGCCGCCCGATTCACCCCTTATATACAGCGCAAACACGGACATACTCACGGCGCGATCGTATCCGGGTCGCGCCCGCGCGATAACACATCATCGCGCCCTGCCCAACCCCTTCCCCCGATGCAATTTCAAAATTAGCTCGGTAAATTTGCTGGACATGACCGCCGCACAAGAAGACCTTGTACGAGGCCCGAGCGAATTCATGGAGATCGACACCCCGCGAGTGGAGGACGGAGCCGCGATCTGGCGCATCGCCCGCGACTCCGAGGTCCTGGACCTCAACTCCTCGTACAGCTACCTGCTGTGGTGTCGCGACTTCGCGGCGACCTCCGTCGTGGCGCGCGGCGCCGACGGCGAGCCCGTCGCCTTCGTCACGGGCTATGTACGCCCCGACCGCCCCGAGGCGCTGGTCGTCTGGCAGGTCGCCGTCGACCGGGCGCACCAGGGGAAGGGGCTGGCCGGCAGGCTGCTGGACGCGCTGACCGCCAAGGTCGTCGAGACGCGCGGAATCCGGGAGATCGAGACGACCATCACTCCGGACAACACCGCCTCCGACCGGCTGTTCACCGCGTATGCCAAGCGTCACGGAGCGTCCCTGGAGCGTGAGGTCCTCTTCGACGGAGGGCTGTTCCCCGAGGGAACCCACCAGCCCGAAGTGCTCTACCGCATCGGCCCCGTCGCCATCTGACCGCCGCACCCGGGTGACCGGCCGTCCTCCCCTGGATCCGGCCGCGTCCCGCAAGACCGGCTGTCACCGACCAGACCACCACCCCCATCTCCCTGGAGAAACGCTGTGACCATCACCCCGCCCGCCCTGAGCGTCTTCGAGACCCTCGAGTCGGAGGTGCGCAGCTACTGCCGCGGCTGGCCCGCCGTGTTCGACCGTGCGCAGGGCAGCTACCTCCACGACGAGGACGGCCATACGTACCTCGACTTCTTCGCCGGCGCCGGATCACTCAACTACGGGCACAACAACCCGGTGCTGAAACGCGCGCTGATCGACTACATCGAGCGCGACGGCATCACCCACGGCCTGGACATGGCCACCACGGCCAAGCGGGCGTTCCTGGAGTCCTTCCAGAATGTGATCCTGCGGCCGCGCGACCTGCCGTACAAGGTCATGTTCCCCGGCCCGACGGGCACCAACGCCGTGGAGTCAGCTCTGAAGCTGGCCCGCAAGGTGAAGGGCCGCGAGGCGATCGTGTCGTTCACCAACGCCTTCCACGGCATGTCGCTCGGCTCGCTCGCCGTCACCGGCAACGCGTTCAAGCGCGCCGGGGCCGGCATCCCGCTGGTGCACGGCACGCCGATGCCGTTCGACAACTACTTCGACGGCCAGGTGCCGGACTTCCTGTGGTTCGAGCGGCTGCTGGAGGACCAGGGCTCCGGGCTGAACAAGCCCGCCGCCGTGATCGTGGAGACCGTGCAGGGCGAGGGCGGCATCAACGTCGCCCGCGTCGAGTGGCTGCGCGCCCTGCAGGAGCTGTGCCACCGCCAGGACATGCTGCTGATCGTCGACGACATCCAGATGGGCTGCGGCCGCACCGGCGGCTTCTTCTCCTTCGAGGAGGCCGGCATCAGCCCGGACATCGTCACCCTCTCCAAGTCCATCAGCGGCTACGGCCTGCCGATGGCGCTGACGCTGTTCAAGCCGGAGCTGGACATCTGGGAGCCGGGCGAGCACAACGGCACCTTCCGCGGCAACAACCCGGCCTTCGTCACGGCCGCGGCCGCGCTCGACGCCTACTGGGCCGACGGCCAGATGGAGAAGCAGACCATGGCGCGCGGCGAGCAGGTCGAGCGTGCGCTGCTGTCGGTCGTCGAGGAGAGCGGCTCCGAGGCCGGCGCCTCCTTCCGCGGCCGCGGCCTGGTCTGGGGCCTGGAGTTCGAGGACAAGGCGCGCGCCACGGCGGTCTGCGCCCGCGCCTTCGAGCTGGGGCTGCTGCTGGAGACCTCGGGCCCGGAGAGCGAGGTGGTCAAACTGCTGCCGCCGCTGACCGTCAGCCCGGAGGAACTGGACGAGGGCCTGCGCATCCTGGCGCGCGCCGTCCGCGAGACGGCCTGACCGTTTTCCCGCCCCCGGCGCCGCGGCGGGGAAACCTGCCGGGAGGGCGTCGGCGATGTCGTCGACCGGGGTGGACGCCCGTGTGCGTCCGCCCCGGTCAGCCGAGCGGGCCGCCCGTCCGCGACCGCCTGCTGCACCCGTACGCAAGAGAAAGGCAACATCACACCGTGATCGTCCGATCGTTGAAGGACATCGAGAACACCGAGCGCCATGTGAAATCGGCGTCCGGCACCTGGGAGAGCAAGCGCATCGTGCTCGCAAAGGAGAAGGTCGGCTTCTCCCTGCACGAGACCGTGCTGTACGCGGGCACGGAGACGTCGATGTGGTACGCGAACCACGTCGAGGCCGTGCTGTGCGTGGAGGGCGAGGCGGAGCTCACCGACGACGAGACGGGCGAGAAGCACTGGATAGCGCCCGGCACGATGTATCTGCTGGACGGGCACGAGAAGCACACTCTGCGCCCCAAGACCGACTTCCGTTGCGTCTGCGTCTTCAACCCGCCCGTGACCGGACGGGAGGACCACGACGAGAACGGCGTCTACCCGCTGCTGACCGAGGAGGGCTGAACCCATGGCGACCGCCGCCGCACTGACCGACCTGTACCCGACCCGTGGCACGAGCGAGGTGACCGTCCCCCGCCAGGACCCGGTCGTCTACTCCGCGCCGGGCGCGCCCGGCCCGATCACCCCGGCCGATCTCAGCGGCTACGAGCGGGACGGGTTTCTCGCGATCGACCAGCTGATCACCGAGGACGAGGTCGCGGTCTACCGCGCCGAACTGGAGCGGCTGGTCGCCGACCCGGCGGTGCGGGCCGATGAGCGCGCCATCGTCGAGCCGAAGTCCCGGGACGTGCGCTCGGTCTTCGAGGTGCACAAGCTCAGCGAGGTGTTCGCCGGCCTGGTGCGCGATGAGCGCGTGGTGGGCCGGGCCCGGCAGATCCTCGGCTCGGACGTCTACGTCCACCAGTCCCGCATCAATGTGAAGCCGGGCTTCGGCGCGTCCGGGTTCTACTGGCACTCGGACTTCGAGACCTGGCACGCGGAGGACGGTCTGCCGAACATGCGGACCGTCTCGGTGTCCATCGCGCTGACCGAGAACTACGACACCAACGGCGGCCTGATGATCATGCCCGGGTCGCACCGGACGTTCCTGGGCTGTGCGGGCGCGACGCCGAAGGACAACTACAAGCAGTCCCTTCAGATGCAGGACGCGGGCACCCCGTCCAACGAGGCGCTGACGAAGTTCGCGGACGCGCACGGCATCCGGCTGTTCACCGGCAAGGCCGGCTCGGCGACCTGGTTCGACTGCAACTGCATGCACGGTTCGGGGGACAACATCAGCCCGTACCCGCGCAGCAATGTCTTCATCGTCTTCAACAGCGTGGAGAACGCGGCCGTGGAGCCGTTCGCGGCGCCGGTGCGGCGTCCGGAGTTCATCGGGGCGCGGGACTTCACTCCGGTGCGGTGACGCAGCGTCAGCAGCAGACGCCCTGAGGGGGCCGGTCCGGTGCGGACCGGCCCCCTTGTCGCGCTCAGGCGGCGGTCAGCGCCGGGTAGTCCGTGAAGCCGCTGTCCCCGCCCCCGAAGAAGGTGGCCGGGTCAGGGGTGTTGTACGGGCCGCCGGCCCGCAGCCGCGCCGGGAGGTCCGGGTTGGCGAGGAACAGCGCTCCGAAGGCCAGGACGTCGGCGACGCCGTCCTCGACCAGCGTGAGCGCCTCGGGCCCGGTGAACCCCTCGGTCGCCGGGTTGAGGACGAAGGTCCCGGAGAACTGCTTGCGCAGGGCGAGGGTCGTCTCCCGCAGTTCGGGCAGGGCCTCCATGAGGTGGAGGTAGCCGAGCCCCAGCGGTTCGAGTGCGGCGACGAGCCTGGTGTACGTCTCCTCGGCGTCGGGCTCGGACCCCGCCATGTCGTTGTACGGGTTGGCCGGGGAGATCCGCAGCCCCGTGCGGTGCGCGCCGATCTCGGCCGCGACGGCCTTGACGACCTCGACGGCGAAGCGGATGCGGTTCTCGGCCGAGCCGCCCCACTCGTCGGTGCGCTGGTTGACGCCGGACGCCAGGAACTGGTGGACCAGGTAGCCGTTCGCGCCGTGGATCTCCACGCCGTCGAAGCCGGCGTCAACGGCGTTGCGGGCGGCCGTGGCGAAGTCGCCTATGGTGGCGCGCACCTCGTCGGAGGTCAGCGCCTTGGGCGTGGGGAAGTCCTTGGGACCGTCGTGGGTGTAGACCTGGCCCCGGGCGGCGACGGCGGAGGGGCCGACGGGGTGCAGGCCCTCCGGGAGCAGGACGGGGTGGCCGATGCGGCCGGAGTGCATGATCTGGGCGAAGATCACGCCGCCCTTCTCGTGGACGGCGTCGGTGACCTTGCGCCAGGCTGCGACCTGCTCGGCGCTGTGCAGGCCGGGGGTGTCGGGGTAGCCCTGGCCGACGGCGGAGGGCTGGATGCCCTCGGAGACGATGAGGCCGGCCGAGGCGCGCTGGGCGTAGTAGGTGGCGACGGATTCCGTGGGGGTCAGTCCCGGGCCGAAGGCCCGGCTGCGGGTCATGGGAGCCATGGCGATGCGGTTGGCGAGCTGCGCGCCGGAGAGGTCGATCGGGTCGAATGCGGTGGTCATGCGAACTCCCGTGAAGACATATCATTGGTCGGCCAAGTAAGGCGTGCGGGACACTGTAGCAGAAACTATTGGTCGGCCAAGTTATTCTTTCTGGGAGACTGGCGAAGCAGCGTCACAGGAGGTCGAAAGGCCAGGGAGGCCCGCGATGAGGTCCGCGACACCACAGAGTCGGCAGGGGGAGCAGGGACCTGCCTGCGCGAAGCTGCCGCAGGTCGCGGCCAGCGGACCGGTGAGCCACGCCATCGGCCGGGTCGCCCGTCTCCACCGCATCGCCGCGGGCAGGCTGCTCAAGGGGCTGGGGCTGTATCCGGGCCAGGAGTTCGTGATGATGCACCTGTGGGAGGCCGGGCCGGTCCGTCAGTCCGAGCTGATCAAGGCCGTCGAACTCGACCCGTCCACGGTGACCAAGATGCTGCAGCGGCTGGAGCAGAGCGGGCATGTGCGGCGGCGCCCGGACCCGGCGGACCGGCGAGCGGTGCTCGTCGAGGCCACGGAGAGCAGCTGTGCGCTGCTGTGCGACGTCACCGCGGCCTGGGGCGAACTGGAGGAGTACACGCTCTCGGGCCTCGACCCCGAGGAGCGGGCGGAACTGGCCAGGCTGCTGTCCAAGGTCGAGGCCGGTCTGTGCCCCGAGGCGGCGGGCTGCCCGGAGCGCCGCGGCTGAGCCGGCGCCGCACCAGGGGCGATGCCCGCTGCACGGCACGCCATGCACACAGGCCTTCCCCAGCACCGGCCTCCCCAGCACTGGCCTCCTCCGGCGTCGGCCTTCCCTGCAGGACCCCCTCCGGCGGCGCGCCCGTCGGCCAGGCCGCCCCGACGGACGTCGCCGTCAGCTGTCGCTCGCCGTACGGAGCTTGCGCATCGGGCCGAATCGACGCCGGTGGCGGCGGGGCGTCGCGCGGGGAGGCAGACGTCCACAGGGCATCCGCGCGCAGCGCGGGCGGCCGGGCTCGGACGCACCGCGTCCGTCGCCGGGCACGGGTCCCGAGCGGGGCAGGACCTCCGGAGTACGCCGCACACCGAGCTGCGACCGCGGCGCGCCGGTCAGCCGGACAGCGGACTGCAACCGGGGGGCGCGCCGGTCAGCCGGACAGCGGACTGCAACCGGGGGGCGCGCCGGTCAGCCGGACAGCGCGTCCAGCAGCCGGTCGACGTCGGCGGCCGTGTTGTGGAGGTGGAAGGACACCCGCAGGCTGCCCGAGCGGTCCGCCGCGATGACGCCCGCCCGTGCCAGCTCCGCCGCCCGTCGCCCGAGCCCCGGCACGGCGACGATCGCGGACGCTCCGCTCCCGCTGTCCAGGGGCTCGTGCCCCAGCCGCCGCAGACCCGCCCGGAGCTGCTCGGCGAGCGCGGTGTCATGGGCGTACACCGCATCGACCCCGACCTCCTCCAGCAGCGCCAGTGACTGCTGCGCACCGTGGTACGCGAGGAACGTCGGGGGCTCGTCGAAGCGGCGCGCGGAGCGGGCGAGCCGCTCCACCGGCCCGTACAGGCTGCCCGACTCGTCCTCCGCCGCATAGGTTCCGGCGTGAAAAGGCGTCAGCCCCCGCTGGGCGTCCTCGGTGAGGGTGAGGAAGGACGCGCCGCGCGGGCAGAGCAGGTACTTGAAGCCGCCGGTGACGGTGTAGTCCCAGGCCCCGGCGTCCAGCGGCAGCCAGCCGGCCGCCTGGCTGGCGTCGACGAGCGTACGGGCCCCGCAGGCGGCGGCCGCGTCCCGCAGCGCGGGCAGGTCGGCGAGCCGGCCGTCGGCGGACTGCACGGCCGAGAAGGCCACCAGACGGGTGCCGGGCCGTACGGCGTCGGCGAGCGAGTCCAGCGGCGCGTAGCGGAGCTCGAGGTCGCCGCGCACCGTGAAGGGCGTGATCACAGAGGCGTACTCCCCTTCGGGGAGGAGGACTTCCGCGCCTGGCGGCAGCGCTGCGGAGATCAGCCCGACGTGGACCGAGACCGAGCCGCCGACGGCGACCCGGTCCTCGGGCACCCCCACAAGCCGCGCGAAGGAGCCGCGGGCCGCGTCGACGGCCGCCATGTCCCCGGCCCCGGCCTCGCGTCCGGCGGCCACCTCCTCCGCCAGCGTGGTGATGGCGCGCACGGCGCGGCGCGGCAGCAGCCCGCAGGTGGAGCTGTTCAGATAAACCGACTCGGGCGTGAACTCGGCCTGGGCGTCCTTGATCTCCATGCCGCCACTCTTGGCCGCTGTGCGCCGGCGGTCAACCCGTTACTCTCGGTCCTCCTCCGTGGTGCTCAGCCGCTGCCGTCGCCGCCCGCCGCGCACACGCCGTCGGCGTCACGGGTGCCGGCGTCCGCCGCGGCCACGGCCAGGACCAGGACCAGCACCAAATGATTTCCCTGTCTCGGCGTCAGCGGGTGCGGCAGCCAGCCGTGAGCGGCGTAGAAGGCCTGGGCCCGCAGGTTGCGCTCGAACACCTCGAGCCGCGCCCGGCTCACTCCGGCGGTCTGCCAGCGGCGCACACACGCGTCGTGCAGCGCCGTCCCGATGCCGCGCCGCCAGTGCGCGGGGGCCACGTGCAGCTGTGTCAACGTCATCCCCTCGCCCTCCTCCCCCTCCCGGAACGCGGCGACCCCGGCCAGGGTGCCACCGTGCTCGGCGCACAGCACGGCGCCGCGTCCGATGGCCGCCTCCCAGGCCGCCCTGCTGCGGGCGTGCACCTCGGGGCTGTCGAACAACTCGTCGGGGATGTGTCCGCGGTAGTACGCGGCCCGGGCCTCGGCATGCGTCCGGACGACGGCGTCGAGGTCGGCGTGGATCGCGTTTCGGATCATGGTGCGAGGGACGCCGGAGGGCACGGCTGCGGTTGCGGCGTTCGGTCGTCGCCGAGCCGTCCCCCCGATAGGCTCAACGGCGTTCCTGGTGGTGAACACGGAAGGGGGCGAGGGGGTATGGCCGCAGCCGACTCCGGCGGGGCCCAGGTCAAGTCCGCGGTGCGGACCGTGGAGTTGCTGGAGTTCTTCGCGGGGCGTCCCGGCATGCATTCGCTCGCCGCGGTCCAGAAGGCCGTCGGCTGTCCCACGCGGCTCACGCCCGCGCACAAGCAGACGGTCAAGGACGCGCTCCTCGACACGCGGGACCGGCTGACACTCGCCACCAGGAGGCTTTGACATGGAGATATCGCTGCGTGAGGTGCGCGCGGAGGACCTGGATCTGTTCTTCGAGCAGATGCAGGACCCCGAGGCCGCCCGGATGGCCGCCTTCATGCCGGAAGACCCGGCCGACCGCGCCCGTTTCGACGCGCACTGGGCGCGCGTGCTCGCCTCCGGGGACGTCAACCGCACGGTGCTGGCCGACGGCGCGCCCGTGGGCCACGCCGCGGTGTACGGGCCCGAGGAAGAGCGTGAGGTGACGTACTGGATCGGCCGCGACCACTGGGGCCGCGGTGTGGCCACCGCCGCGCTGCGGGCACTGCTGGAGCTGGTGCCGGAGCGGCCGCTCCACGCGCGTGCGGCGGCCGACAACACGGGCTCCCTGCGGGTCCTCGAGAAGTGCGGCTTCCGCGTCACCGGGAAGGACCGGGGCTTCGCCCACGCCCGCGGCAAGGAGATCGACGAGTATGTGCTGACGCTCGGCGGCTGAGCGCCGGCGGCCCGGTCGGATGCCCTCCTCCCCCGTGAGGGGGAGGGAGATCGTCGCGGCGCACGAGGTGCGCCGGGGTCGGGCCGGGGAGCGTGGAGGCATGACACCGACCACGTTCGCCACCGCGCCGGAGGCCCCCGGCGCGGCGTGCCGGCTGCCCGCCGCGCTGCGGGCCGTCGCGATCGCCGCCTGCGTCCCGTACATCACGCTCAAGGCCGCATGGATCGCCGGGAGCCGGATCGGCATCCCCGAAGGCAGCGTCCTGCTGGAGCACCGGGGCACGATGATCGTCGCCAATGGCGTCACGCTCCTGATGGACGCCTGTGTCGTGCTTCTGGCGCTGCTGCTCACCCGGCCGTGGGGGCTGCGCGTCCGGGCCTGGCTGCTCGCGGCGCCCATCTGGGTCGCCACGGGGCTGCTGGCCCCGATCATGGTGGGTTTTCCGCTCCAGCTCGCCGTCGCCGCTCTCGGCGGGTCGACGAGCGTGGAGGAGGCGTCCGAGGCGGCCTTCCTCGATTCCTGGGTGTTCGCAGTCGTCTACGGGGGCTTCATCGCCCAGGGCCTCGCCCTCGGGGGGCTCTTCGTGCTGTACGCGCGGGCACGCTGGAGCCGGGTGTGGCGCGGCCGGATATGGGACCTGCCGTCCGCGGCGACCGGGCCGTTCATGCGTGCGGCCGTCGCGGCCGGGGCCCTGGCCGCGCTCGGCCCCGCGGTCCTTCATGTGATGTGGGCGCTGGGGGCCGACGTGGGGCTGCCCGCGGAGACGGCCTCGTCCGGGACCGGGACCGCGGGCTTCCGGGTGCTGGAAGCCGTCCGCGTGCTGTTCGCGGCCCTCGCCCTCGGCGGGGCGGTGTCGCTGGCGTTCCGCCGCTTCCCGGGCACGCGGGTGCGCACGGCCCTGGCCGCGGCCTGGACGGGGTCGGCGGCGCTCGGCGCCTGGGGCGGCTGCCTCACGCTCGTGGCGCTGCTGCCCGTGTCGGACGGGACCGGTGGCGTGTCGGCGCTGCCGTCCCTCGCCTACGCTGTGGAGATGGTCTCCGGCGCCCTGTTCGCATGCGGCATCGCCACGCTGCTGCGGCGGCGCGGCACGGCGTGAGCGCCCTGTGCGGAGCGCTGGCCGCGCTGCTCGGAAGGCGGGCCAGGCTGCGGTGGGTCCATCTGGTCCTCGGCGGCGCGCTGTTGATGCCGTACTGGCTGCTCGCGGCCGTGTTCGTCGGCCCGCTCAGCGGCGCGGAAGGCTTCCTCGACAACTCTGTCGCCCTGCAGTTCGGCGCGTATGCCGCGGCCCTGCCGCTCGTCGCGGTCACCGCCCTCGCCCCGGTCGCCCGACCGCTGTCCGTGGCCCTCGCCCGGCCCCTGTGCGGGGTGCCTCCGGAGCGGTTCGTGGACGGCGCGGCGGGGCTCGCGCGCACACGGGCCGCGCGGCTGCGCACTTCGGCCTGGTGCACGCTGCACTTCGGGGTCGGCGCGCTGATCAGCGGGGCGTCGCTCGCGCTTCCTCCGTTCGCCGTCTCGGTGATGATCGTGCCGTTCTCGGGGTCGGTGCGGGACTGGCTCGGGGCCCCCGGGTTCCTGGCGCAGCCGGCCGCCCGGGTTCTCGCCCCGCTCGCGGGGGTCGCCATGCTGCTGGCGCTCGCGGCGTGGTCGGCTGCCGCCGGGGCGCTGCTGGCCCGTGTGGCGCCGCTGCTGCTCGGCCCCACCCCGGAGGACCGGCTGGCCTCCGCCGAGCGGCGCGCGGCCGAACTGGCCGAACGCAACCGGCTGGCCAGGGAGCTGCATGACTCGGTGGGCCATGCGCTGAGCGCGGTCACCCTCCAGGCGGGTGCGGCGCGCCGGGTGCTGGGCAGCGACGCGCCCGGCGATGTGGAGTTCGTACGGGAGGCGCTGGCGGCGATCGAGGACACCGCGCGGCGTACCGTGGGCGAACTGGACTGTGTGCTGGGCCTGTTGCGGCACGGCGAGGACGGCGGCGCCGACCCGGCCGGCGATCTGACCGGGCCGGGGCTCGACGCCCTCGACGGGCTGCTCGCCCGCAGCGGGGTACGCGTGTCCCTGACGTCCGGGGGCGATCCGGCCGCCGTCCCGCCGGCCGTCTCCCGCGAGGCGTACCGCATCGTCCAGGAGGGCCTGAGCAATGTCCTGCGCCACGCGGGCGGACCCGCGGAGGCCGCTCCGGCGGCCCTTTCGGTCCTGGTGGGCGACGAGAAACTGGTGATCACGATGGAGAATCCGCTGCCGGGGCGGCCCGGCCCGGTGCGCCCGGGAGGCGGCCGCGGGCTGCGCGGCGTCGCCGAGCGTGCCTCGCTGCTCGGCGGTCACGCCGAGGCCGGCCCGCGGCAGGGCGTCTGGCGGCTGTCGGCCGTGCTGCCCCTGCGAAGACCGCTGAGGAGTCCACTGAGGAGTCCCCTCAGGAGTCCGCTGGAAGGACACCAACGATGAGCGAGCAGCCGCAGGTCAGGATCGTCCTCGCCGACGACGAACGCATGGTCCGCACCGCGCTGCGCGTCATCCTCGACGCCGAGGACGACCTCCGGGTCGTCGGGGAGGCGGCGACGGGTGCCGAAGCCGTCTCCGTGGTGCGCGAACTGCGGCCCGACGTGGTGCTGATGGATGTGCGGATGCCCGAGATCGACGGCATCCGGGCCACGGAGCAGATCCTGGCCGGGCTCACGGACGGACCGCCGCGGATCGTGGTGGTGACCACGTTCGAGAACGACTCCTATGTGTACGACGCGCTGCGCGCGGGTGCGGCGGGCTTTCTGCTCAAACGGGCCGCGGCCGAGGAGTTGGTCCAGACCGTGCGGCTGGTGTCCCGCAGCGACTCTCTGCTCTTTCCGTCGGCGCTGCGGTCGCTGGCCGCGGAGCACACACGCGGCCCCGCGCCGTCCCCGCCTGCGTGGGCGGCACGGCTGACAGAGCGGGAGGCCCAGGTGCTGCGGCTGATGGCGACGGGCCTGACGAACGCGGAGATCGCCGGGCGGATGGGGGTGGGTCCGGCGACGACGAAGACGCATGTGGCGGCGGTCCTGGCGAAGACCGGCGCGCGGGACCGCACCCAGGCGGTGATCGCCGCTTATGAGTCGGGCTATGTCTCGCCCCGCTGACGAGACGCAGACGGGCATCGGGCAGTTCGACGTCCCCGCCGCTCCGCTGCAGATCGCGGTGGTGTCCGCTGTCCTCGCCGGCGACGGGTCGCCGCCAACGCTGCCCGAGGGCGCCCCGGGCCCGCCGGGTGCGGATCCGCGCGCCGAACCGCCCACTCGCACGGGCGAGTGGGCGGTGAGGGGCGAGGGTGAGTAGCGCCGACGCCACTCACCCGTGGTCAGGACCCTAGAAGCGTTTGCTCCCGATGCCGGTCCGTTCCGCGCACGGTCAGTCCGGAAAACGCACCCGACCGTACGCGGGCCCCGGTCAGCGTTCCCGGAGCGTCTGGGAGGGCGCCTCGCCGAACCTCGCCCGGTACTGGGCGGCGAACCGCCCCGTGTGTCCGAAGCCCCAGCGCCAGGCGGCATCGCTCACGCTCAGTTCGGCGGGATCGCCCCGCCGCAGTTCCTCCCGCACCCGCGTCAGGCGCACGTCCCGCAGATAGGCCATCGGCGACATCCCGACGTATCTGCGGAAGGCCTCCTGCAGCCAGCGGGCGCTGACCTGGGCGATCTGGGCGAGTTCCGCGGTGCTGAAGGGATGTTCGGGGCGTTCCTGGATGGCGTCCACGGCCCGCTTGACCGGTGCGGGCCGCAAGGCGGGCGGCGGACGCTCCAGCTCGTCCCGGTAGGGATGGTCGGCGGCCAGCAGCAGGCCGTTGAGCAGCGCTTCCTGCAGGGGGGCGGCCACGAGTTGCCGCCGCAGCAGCGAGTCGTCCCGGGCTGCTTCCTCGACCGTCCTCTGCACCAGCCGCACCCAGCCGCGCCCGGCGGCGGTGGAGAGGTCGATCCGCGGAGCGAACTGCGGCGGGGCGGGCAGGGTGCGGCCGAGCAGCCGCTCCATATGGCCGCGCAGCTCATGGGGGTCGATCTTGACTGCGAGCAGCCGGCAGTCGCGTCTCCAGCGGTCCAGCAGCACCTTGCCCGCCGGGTCGAAGAACACGCCCTCGTCGGCGGTCGCGGTGGCCGCTCTCCGCTCGCCCTGCCGCCAGTCCAGGCAGCCGGAGAGCGGCGCGTCGACGTGGTAGTGGCCCAGGTCTCCGAAGCGCAGCCGCACATCGGCCTCGAAGGAGAAGTCGCCCATCGTCAGCGCCCCGAGGCGCACGGTGTCGAACCGGGCCGCGAAGGCCCGTTCCCGTCCGAGCACGTCGATGGAGGTCGCGTAGAACTTGTCGCCGATCTCCGCCCGCGCCTCGTCCACATCTTCCGTACGGAAGGAGCTTCCACCCACACGGTGAAGGATATTCATGTGCCACGCCGCCGCGCACACATCAGGATGGGCGGATGAGCAGACCATCCGGATTCACCTTCACCCGGCGCGGCGACGGCAGCGTGCTGATCGAGCACCGCGGGCGCTCCGCCGCCGTGCTGCGCGGAGCGCGGGCGGAGAAGTTCCTGGCGCAGGCGGAGTCGGGCGACGCCCAGTTGACGATGGCGCGCTGGACCGGCGCGTACCGGTTCGGCAACGAGCGCACGGCCCGCGATCACCCGCGCAACCAGGGGCGCGGTCGGCGGCGCGCATAGCCGGCGGTCGGCGGCGACGGCGACGGCGACGGCGACGGGGGGACACGTCAGGGCGAAGGCAATGGAACGGTAAAGCCACCTCGGTCGTTACCCCTGGCATGACAGCTATGACCCCCGGCTCGAACATTCCTCTCTCCGCCGTGCGTGTGGCGGTGGACGTCGCCGCTCCGGTGCGGCTCGACGTATCGGGCCTGCTGCTCACCGCCGACGGCAAGGTGCGCTCCGACGACGACTTCATCTTCTACAACCAGCCCGCGGGCCCCGGTGTCACCTACCGCTCGGGCGGCGGGACGGCCCCCGATGCGATCATCGTGGACACCTCAGCGGTGCCGCCCGGCATCGAGAAGATCGTCGTCACCGCCAGCCCGGACGCGGCAGGGCAGACCTTCCAGGGCATCGAGCCCACCGCCACCGTCCGCAACGCCGACGACGGGACGGCGCTGGCCACCTTCACTCCCCCGCGGCTGGGTGCGGAGACGGCGCTCGTCGTCGTCGAGATCTATCTGCGCAACGGCGCGTGGAAGGCGCGCGCGGTCGGCCAGGGCTATGCGAACGGGCTGGCCGGCATCGCCACGGACTTCGGCGTCTCGGTCGACGAGGAGCCGGCGGCCGCAGCGCCCGCCGCCCCGGCAGTGCCTCCCGCAGCCGCCGCCCCGGCCGCCGCAGATCCGCGCGTGGCCGCCCCGCCGATGCCCTCGACGCCCCCGGCCGCGGCGGCCGCAGCGCCCGCCGCGCCCGGCGCCGGGAAGATCAATCTGGACAAGGGGCGGGTAAGCCTCCAGAAGAACCAGACCGTGTCCCTGGTCAAGGGCGGCCGGCCGCTGCTGTCCCAGGTCAAGATGGGCCTCGGCTGGGAGCCCGCCTTCCGGGGCAAGGACATCGACCTGGACGCCTCCGTCATCGCCTACGGCCCCAGCCGCAACCACCTCGACAGCTGCTACTTCGGCAAGCTGTCGATCCTGAACGGGTCCGTCAAGCACTCGGGCGACAATCTCACGGGTGAGGGCGCGGGCGACGACGAGGTGATCGTCGTGGACCTGGGCCGGCTCCCCGCGGAGGCGACGGGCCTGGTCTTCACGGTGAACTCCTTCTCCGGACAGAAGTTCACCGAGGTCGCCAAGGCGTACTGCCGGCTGATCGACGCCATGACCGGCGAGGAGCTGGTCCGCTTTGACCTGACCAACGCCGAGCCGCAGACGGGTGTGATGATGGCCAAGCTCATCCGGCAGTTCTCGGGCGAGTGGGAGATGACCGCACTGGGCCAGTTTGTGAAGTCCCGCACCGTCCGCGGCATGGTCAAGCCGGCCGCGCAGGCCCTGTGACCCGTGCGGCCGGCCCCCCGCCGCCTGTCCCGGCGGCGGGGGGCCNTCTCGGGCGAGTGGGAGATGACCGCACTGGGCCAGTTTGTGAAGTCCCGCACCGTCCGCGGCATGGTCAAGCCGGCCGCGTACCCGTCGTCAGTGGCGGGGCGAGTGGCGCCGCCACGGGCCGGTGACGGCCAGGAGGATGCCGGGCTCCTGGATGCTGGCGTACAGCGTGCGTCCGTCGGGCGAGAAGACGACGCCCGCGAACTCGCTGTCGTTGAGGTCGTTGCGGGCTATCGGATAGGTGCGGCCGCGGTCGGTCGCGCCGAACAGGTGCTGCACGCCCTCGCCGTCCTCGGCGAGGACCAGTCCCCCGTACGGGGAGACGGTGATGTTGTCGGGGCCGTCGAACGCCCCGTCCTCGTCCGGGCTCGCGTTGACGCCCAGCAGCACCTTGAGGGTGAGCGTGCGGCGGCGCGGGTTGTAGAACCAGACCTGTCCGTCGTGCGGCTCGCCGGGGCTCTCGTCACGGGCGTACGACGAGACGAAGTACGCCCCGCCGTCGCCCCACCACATGCCCTCGAGCTTGCGGGCGCGGGTCACCTCGCCCTCCCCGAACTGCTCGCGGACGGGGGTCTCCCGGGCATCGCGGTCGGGGACGTCGATCCAGTCGACCCCGTACACCGTGCCGATGCGGGTCGCACGGGAGAGGTCGTCGACGAACCGGCCGCCCGAGTCGAAGCAGCGGGGCGCCTGGAGGACGCCCGCGTCGTCGGCGAGGTGGCGCAGCCGGCCGCGGCGGTGGGTGAAGCCGCGCGGCGGGACCCAGCGGTAGAGCAGACCGTTCGGCTTGGAGTCGTCCTCCGTCAGATAGGCGTGGCCACGCCGGGGGTCGATGACCACGGCCTCGTGGTCGAAGCGGCCGAACGCCTTGATGGGCCGGGGGTCGCGGTTGGCGCGCCGGTCGTAGGGGTCCACCTCGAAGACATAGCCGTGGTCCTTGGTCATGCCGTTCTCGCCGGCGCGGTCGGAGTTCTCCTCGCACGTCAGCCAGGTGCCCCAGGGGGTGCCGCCGCCGGCGCAGTTGGTGGAGGTGCCGGCGATGCCGACCCACTCGGCGGTACGGCCGTCACGGCGGGTCTCCACGACGGTGCAGCCGCCGGCCGCGGCCGGGTCGTACACGAGGCCCTCGGTGAGCGGCACGGGGTGCTCCCAGCGGGCCCGGGGCCCTTTCAGTTCATGGTTGACCACCAGCAGCGTCACTCCGCGCGGGCCGTCGAAGGCGGCAGTGCCGTCGTGCTTGGCGGGCGTGAACTCGCCGGACTCCAGCCGGGTGACGCCGCTGTGCGTGACGATCTGGTAGCGGAAGCCGGCAGGCAGCGCGAGGATGCCCTCCGGGTCGGGGAGGAGCGGGCCGTAGCCGGGGCGGCAGCGGTGGCCGTCGCCCTCGTCGGGGACGGCCTGGCCGGGGGTGTCGCCCTCCTCGGCGGCGAGGGCGCCGGGCGCGGTGGCGAGCGAGCCGACGGCGCCGGTGAGGGCGACGCCTGCGCCGGTGAGGGCGGACTGTCTGGTGAACTCCCTGCGGGTGAGCGGCATCGAGGTCTCCTGAGGGACGCATCCAGCGTGGCTGATGTCGGGCGTCACCCTTGCGCCCCCGTATAAACACCGCCTGAACGAGACCCGACATCGCGGCACTTCTCGCGGCTGATTGCGCCCCACGCGTCCACGCACCCGTACGCTTCCCGCGCCTTTCCGCGGGACCTGGAGCGTCGACGGCCCGCGAGGTGTCAGGGCGCCTGCCGGGAGCGGGCCTTGAAGGCCGCCTTGCGGGCCTCCTTGGCCAGCTTCTTGTCCGCGTGCAGCCGCCCCATCGCCTCCAGCACCTCCGCCGTCGCCGGATGCTCCACCCGCCACGCCTCCTCGAAGAACCCGCCGTGCCGCCCGACCAGGCCCTCCACCAGCTCCTGGAGTTCCTGGGGCTCGCCCTCCGCGTCCAGCTGCGCGGCGATCGTGTCAATGGCCAGCCAGAAGATCATCGACTCGGACGGGGCCGGCACATCCGTCGCCCCGCGCTCGACGAGCCACACACGCGCCAGGCCGCCCAGCTCGGGGTCGTCCAGCACCGCCCGCACCGCGGGCTCCGCCTGGGCGCCGACGAGGGTCAGCGCCTGCTGGCAGTGGAGCCGGCGCAGGGGAGCGCCCTCGTCGTCGCCCTTCGCCGCCGCGAGGAGCTCGACCGCCGCGTCCCCTGCCCCGCGCCGCGCCAGCCACTGCTCCGTCTCCGCCCGCGCCGCCACCTCCGGATAGCGGGCCAGCCCGTCCAGCAGTGCGTCCGCGTCCTTGTCCGCCAGGTCCCCGACCGCCGGGGCGTCGACCCCGGCCTCCAGCAACCGGGCCCGGACGCCGTACAGCCCGAGGGGCGTCAGCCGCACCAGCCCGTACCGGGACACGTCCTCCTCGTCCGACGGCGGCGCCACAGCCGCTTCTTCGGTACTTTCCTCGGCCAGCAGCGCCTCGTCCACCGGTCGGTACTCGACGAGTCCGAGCGGCTCGAACATCCGGAACTGGTCGTCCAGCCGCATCATCGCCTCGGACACCTGCTCCAGGACGTCGTCCGTGGGCTCGCCCATGTCGTCGGGCACGATCATCGACGCGGCGAGTGCGGGCAGCGGCACCGGTTCCTCGGCCGCCGCGCCGCCACCGGAGACGGTGAGCAGGTACAGGTTCCCGAGGACCCCGTCGAGGAACTCGATCTCCGCCTCCGGGTCCCAGTCCAGCGCCGAGAGGTCGATTGCTCCGTCCTCCCCGACGATGTCCTCGAGGTCGTCCAGGACGGGCGCGGTGGCATCGGCGTGGACGGCCTCGAACGCCTCCTGCCAGATGGCGAGCACGTCCTGAGGGCCGCCGGAGGTGACGAGCGGCAGGCCCTCCCCGGCGCTGGCCCCGCCGTACTCGGCCTCCTCGCCCTCGGCCTGCTCGTCCGGCTCCGAGACGTCGACGAGTCCGGTGTCGACCGCGATGCGCCACGCCTCGCTCGCATCAGCCGCGCCGTCCTCGTCGGCCGGGAGCCCCAACTCCGCTGCGGCCGCCGGGAGCTGTTCCTCGATCAGTTCGCCGCCCGCGCCGACCCGCGTCGCAGGGCCCGCCCAGCGGGCGAGCCGTACGGCCCTGGAGAGCAGCGGCGCGGCGAGCGCGTCCCGTGCGAGCTCCGCGTCCGTGTGCAGACGCACCGGGGGCAGGGTGGGGCGGTCTTCGGGCATCTGGTCGTTCTCCTCGGCGCGTACGCGAAACGGATTCTGGCGTGGTCTGCGAGAGCCCCAGCGTAGACGCAATGCCGCCCGTTTCGCCGCGCTCGCCCCACGAGCAGGCGACGGCCGCACGGCCGACTCGGGGCCCCTCGCCGCGCCGTCCGTCGCGCGATTCATCACCGGGCCATCGCACATACATCTGTCAAGCCTTGACAAGTACCCTTCTCAGCCAAGAGATTGACGCGCGTAGAGCCATCGCACAGCTCCGCTCTTTCTCTCTGACCACCCCTCACACCGGAGTTCGCATGCCTTCCTCCGCCCTGCCGAGACCCTCCGCGCTCTCGGCCGTCGTCGCAGCAGCGCTGGCCGCCGGTCTGCTCGCCGGCGTCTCCCCCGCCTCCGCCGCAGGCTCGGACGACGCCGTCCGCATCCATGACATCCAGGGCTCCACCCGCATATCCCCGCTCGCCGGCCAGCGGGTCTCCGACGTCCCGGGCATCGTCACGGGCGTACGGACCTACGGTTCCAAGGGATTCTGGTTCCAGGACGCCGAGGGTGACGGCGACGACGCCACCAGCGAGGGCCTGTTCGTCTACACCGGCTCCGCGCCGACCGTGGCAGTGGGCGACCGGGTGACGGTCTCCGGCACCGTCACGGAGTACGTCCCCGGAGGCACGTCCTCGGGCAACCAGTCGCTGACCGAAATCAGCAGGCCGGCCGTCACCGTCGTCTCCTCCGGCAATCCCGTGCCCGCCCCCGCCGCGATCTCCCTGTGGTCGGTGCCGTGGACGTATGCCCCGTCCGGCGACCCGGACGCGGACGGCAGCATCAACGCCCTGCCGCTTCGGCCCCACCGCTATGCGCTGGACTACTACGAGTCCCTGGAGGGGATGAACGTACGCGTCGGCTCCTCCCGGGTCGTCGGGGCCACGAGCCGGTACGCCGACATGTGGGTGACGGTCAACCCGTTCGAGCACCGCAACCACCGGGGCGGCACCGTCTACGGCTCGTACACCTCCCAGAACACCGGGCGGCTGAAGATCCAGTCGCTGACCCCGACCGCCGAGCAGCCGTTCCCCAAGGCGAACGTCGGCGATGTGCTGGCGGGCCGGACCGAGGGCCCGCTGGACTTCAGCCAGTACGGCGGCTACACGCTGGCCGCGCGCACCCTCGGCACGGTCGTCGACCGCGGTCTGACGCGGGAGAAGACCCGCAAGCAGTACCGCGGCGAGCTTGCGGTCGCCACGTACAACGTGGAGAACCTCGATCCGTCCGACCCGCAGGAGAAGTTCGACGCGCTCGCCGCCGGGGTGGTGAACAACCTCGCGTCGCCCGACATCCTCGCCCTGGAGGAGATCCAGGACGACAGCGGGCCGAAGAACGACGGCACGGTCGGCGCCGAGGAGACGCTGAGGAAGTTCACGGACGCGATCAAGGCGGCGGGAGGTCCCGCGTACGAATGGCGCGGCATCGACCCGGAGAACAACAAGGACGGCGGCCAGCCCGGCGGCAACATCCGCCAGGTGTTCCTCGTCAACCCGGAGCGGGTCTCCTTCACCGACCGCGCGGGCGGCGACGCGACGACCTCGACCGGGGTGACGAAGGAGTACGGCGGGGCCGCGCTGACCCACTCCCCCGGCCGGATCGACCCGGCGAACGAGGCCTGGGAGAACAGCCGCAAGCCGCTGGCCGGCGAGTTCACCTTCCGCGGCCGCACGGTCTTCGTGATCGCCAACCACTTCGCCTCGAAGGGCGGCGACGAGTCGCTGGTCTCCCACCACCAGCCGCCGAACCGTTCCTCCGAGGTACAGCGCCACCTCCAGGCGAAGGCGGTCAACACCTTCGTCAAGGACCTCCTCAAGGCCGACCGCCGCGCCCGGGTGCTGGTCGTCGGCGACATCAACGACTTCGAGTTCTCCGGGACGACGAAGACGCTGACGGACGGCGGGGTGCTCTGCACCGCGATCACCTCCCTGCCGCGCTCCGAGCGCTACTCGTATGTGTACGACGGCAACAGCCAGGTCCTGGACCAGATTCTGACCAGCCCGGCCATCCGCCGCTTCAGCTACGACAGCGTGCACATCAACGCGGAGTTCGCGGACCAGAACAGCGACCACGACCCGCAGGTGCTGCGCTTCCGCCCGTAGGGCCGCCGCCGCTTCGCCGTCACACGCCCGCGCTGAGCCACAGCGCGGGCGGGTGCCGCTTGACGGTGCATGCGCTGGCGCTGCCGCTGACGGAGCTGATGATGGCGGCCGGGCTGCCCGGCACGGTCACCGCGAAGGCGCTGCTGGGGGCGCTCGGGCTGCCGTCGGGCGGGGTGCGGGAACCGCTGCGGCCCGCCGGACGCGAGGCGACCGGCGGGCTGCTGGCGGCGTACGAGGCGCTGGTTCAGTCGAACACGTAGGTGAAGCCCAGAATCGCGGCGTGCTCCAGGACGTCCTCCATCGGGTCGTCGATCTGACCGGTGTTGACGAGGGTGACGACGGGCCCGTTGTGCGAGTCCTGGTGCGTCTCGTCGGCGTGCGCGACAGCTCCGGGCAGCGCCAGCGATGCGATGACCGCGAGCGTGCCGACGGCGGTCGTCCTGAGCCTCATAGGTGCCTCTCCATCCTCGAAACCTCAAGTGCCCCTGCGTACGACCTGTTCATCCGCTCTTCGCGGGGCGAGGTCACGCAGAGGCACCTGAACGGGTGGCGCTCAGCCGGCCGGCTCAGTCGTTGCTGTGCAGCACGTCGTTGAGACCGCCCCAGACCGCGTTGTTGGGACGGGCCTCGACCGCGCCGGTGACGGAGTTGCGGCGGAAGAGGATGTTGCTCGCGCCGGACAGCTCCCGGGCCTTGACGATCTGGCCGTCGGGCATGGTGACCCGGGTGCCGGCGGTGACGTACAGACCGGCCTCGACGACGCACTCGTCGCCGAGCGCGATGCCGATGCCCGCCTCGGCGCCGATGAGGCAGCGCTCGCCGATGACGATCCGGACGTTGCCGCCGCCGGAGAGGGTACCCATGGTGGACGCGCCGCCGCCGATGTCGGAGCCGTCTCCCACGACCACGCCGGCGGAGATCCGGCCCTCGATCATGGAGGTGCCGAGGGTGCCCGCGTTGAAGTTGACGAAGCCCTCGTGCATCACGGTGGTGCCCTCGGCGAGGTGGGCGCCGAGCCGGACGCGGTCGGCGTCGGCGATCCGCACGCCCTTGGGGGCGACATAGTCCGTCATACGCGGGAACTTGTCGACGCTGGTCACCTGGAGGTGCAGCCCCTCGGCGCGGGCGTTGAGCCGGACGCTCTCGACCTGGTCGACCGCGACCGGGCCGAGGCTCGTCCACGCCACATTGGCGAGGAGCCCGAAGACGCCGTCGAGGTTCTGCCCGTGCGGCTTCACCAGCCGGTGGGAGAGCAGGTGGAGCCGCAGATAGGCGTCGTGCGCGTCCAGCGGCTTGTCGTCGAGCGAGGCGATGACGGTGCGTACGGCTACGACCTCGACGCCGCGGCGCGGGTCGGGTCCGATCGCCTTGGCCGCGCCGTCCCCGAGCAGCTCGACGGCCCGCTCGGCCGAAACCCGCTCGGTCCCGGCGGGCCCGGGCTCCTCCACGAGCGCGGGCGCGGGGAACCAGGTGTCGAGGACGGCGCCCTCGGAGGTGATCGTCGCGAGTCCGGCGGCGACGGCGCCGGTGGTGCGTGGAACTGTGGTGCTGTCGGGCGAGTCAGTCATGCCATGAACCTAACCGGCCGCGGGCTTCGGGGGCGAACCGGTCTCACCTCCCGGTCGCCGCAGAGCCGGCCCCGGCGCCCTCGGCGGACCGCTTCCCCTCCCCGCCTCACCCCGCCTCACCCCCGCAGCACCCGCGCCAGCACCTCCCGCGCATACCCCTCGTCATACTCCGCCCCCGTCAGCAGCACCTGCAGACAGATCCCGTCCATCAGCGCCACGGCCGCCCGCGCCGTGACCGCGTCCGTGCGGCGGGCCAGGGTGTCCGCGACGCCCTGGCACCATTCCGCGGCGACGGGGCGCAGAGCCGGCCGGCGCAGGGCCGCCAGGTACAGCTCGTACTCCAGCTCCGCGCCCGCCCGGTCGCCGGCGAGCCACTGCCCCATCAGCCGGGCGAGCTCCGTCGCGACGTCGGCCTCGGGGTCGGCGAGCGCGCCGCTGTCCCGGACCGCCGTGGCGAAGCCCTCGTTGGCCTGGCGCAGTGCGGCGACCAGCAGTTCGTCGAGCGAGCGGAAGTGGTACGTCGTCGACCCCAGCGGCACATCCGCCTCGGCCGCGGCCGCTCGGTGGCTGAGCCCGGAGATCCCGTGGCGTCCGACGACCCGGATCGCCGCGTCGATGATGCGCTGCCTCCGCTCGGGGTCGTAGCGGCGGCCCATCAGTGCGCCCCGTCCAGACTCAGCACGACGACCCCGGCGATCACCAGCGCGATCCCGGCGATCTTGACCAGGCCGGCTGACTCGCCCAGCCAGATCATGCCGATGGCGGCGACCGCCGCGGTGCCCACCCCCGACCAGATCGCGTACACCGTCCCGACTGCCAGCGTCCTGAGCGTCTGCGCGAGCAGCGCGAAGGCCAGTCCGTAGCCCGCCACGGTGAGCAGCGAGGGCCACAGCCGGGTGAAGCCGTCGCTGTACTTCATGGCCGTCGTGCCGGCCACCTCCGCTGCTATCGCCGCGGCGAGCAGTCCGTATCCCATCCCCATGCGTACAAGCGTACACATCGATGCGTACGGGTGTACATACAACGGTCGACACCCCCGCGAACCCGTGGCGAACACCGAGCGCTACGGTGTGCCGTTCATGTGCACAAGGGGAGGATGAGACATCAGTGGCTTACGGGAACCCGCCTTACGCAGACCCGCCGCCGGGGTGGGGCGCCGGCTGGACGCCTCCGCCCCCTCCGCCCAAGCCGGGCGTGATACCCCTCAGACCGCTGGGGATGGGCGATGTGTACGGGGGTGCTTTCGCGACGATCGGCCGGTGCTGGAAGCAGCTCTTCGGCATGGCCCTTGCGGTCTACGGAGGCGCAGCCGCGCTCTTCGCGGGCGTGGTCGCGCTCGCCTACGCCGCGGTCAGCGACCATGTCGACGTCCTTGTGCACGCGTCGGCCTACGAGGACCCGCCGTGGGAGGACATCCGTCCGCTCATCGTCGCCTTCGTCTGCGCCTGGCTCATCGGCGTGGCCGTGATGGTGCTCGCCCAGGCGCTGCTCTCCGCGGCCTGCCCGGCCGTGCTCCAGGACGCCGTGATCGGCCGCCGGGTCACCTTCGGCGCGGTCTGGCGGCGGGCCTGGGGACGGCTGCCCGCGGTGCTCGGCGCCGTCCTGCTGGGGAACCTGGCCGTCTGCGCCGTCCCGCTCATCCTGTGGGGCACGGGCATCGGCCTGCTCATGACGGGCGCGGCAACGCAGAACGGCGCGACCGCCGCCTGGGCGCTGCTGCCGCTGCTGCTGCTCTTCGCCGCCGTTCCGCTGTCGATCTGGCTCTGGGTGAAGTTCCTGTTCGCCCCGACGGCGGCGGTTATGGAGCGGCAGGGCCCGGTCGCGGCACTGCGGCGTTCGTCCCAGCTGGTGCGCGGCGACTGGTGGCGGATCTTCGGCATCTCACTGCTGGCCTGGATCATGGCCGCGGCGGCGGCGTACATCATCCAGCTGCCGTTCAGCTTTGCGACGATGCTGCCGGGCTCCGTCGTGGACGCCGACGCCTCACCGGCCCAGGCCGTCGCCGCCATGGCGGTCGGCCTGATCACGTTCGTCATCGGCTCGCTGATCGGCCAGATCGCCGCAGCGATCTTCCCTCAGCTGGTCAACAGCCTGCTCTACGTCGACCAGCGCATCCGCAAGGAGAACCTGGCCCCCGCGCTGGCCCAGGCGGCGGCACAGCACGCGCCGGCCGGATGACGGCGGGCGACGCAAACGGCCGTGCCCGCCGGACGGTTCGTCCGGCGGGCACGGCCGTTCCACACGCCGCGGCGCGCGTCGCGCGTGTCCGCGTCACACGTTGAAGCCGAGCGCCCTCAGCTGCTCACGACCATCGTCCGTGATCTTGTCGGGGCCCCACGGCGGCATCCAGACCCAGTTGATCTTCAGCTCGTTGACGATTCCGTCCGTCGCGGACTTCGCCTGGTCCTCGATCACATCGGTCAGCGGACACGCCGCCGACGTCAGGGTCATGTCCAGCGTCGCCACATTGGAGTCGTCGATGTGGATGCCGTAGATCAGGCCCAGATTGACCACGTCGATACCCAGCTCGGGGTCGACGACGTCGTACAGCGCCTCGCGGACTTCTTCCTCCGAGGCCGGCTTCGCCACGGCCCCTGCGTTATCGGTCATGCCGTCTTCCTCACAGCCTCGTCGGCGTCATCGGACTCGTCGGCGCCGTCGCCCAGCGCCTGGGCGGTCGCGTCCTTCCACGCCATCCAGCTCAGCAGAGCGCACTTCACTCGCGCCGGGTACTTGGAGACGCCGGCGAAGGCCACCGCGTCCTCCAGCACCTCCTCCATGGCGTCGTCCGGCTCGATCTGGCCCTTGGACTGCATCAGCTCCAGAAAGACGCTCTGGATCTTCCTGGCCTCGGACAGCTCCTTGCCGACCAGCAGCTCGTTCAGCACGGAGGCGCTGGCCTGGCTGATGGAGCAGCCCTGGCCCTCGTAGCTGACGTCCGCGATGCGCAGACCGTCGTACTTCACTCGGAGGGTGATCTCATCGCCGCACGTCGGATTGACGTGGTGCACCTCGGCGTCGCCATCCCGCAGACCGCGCCCGTGCGGGTGCTTGTAGTGGTCCAGGATGACGTCCTGGTACATCGAATCCAGCTTCAAGGTCAGCAGCCCCTCATCCGAAGAAGTTACGGACGTGCTCCAGCCCGTCAACGAGGGCGTCGACCTCCGCCGGCGTGGAGTACAGATAGAAGGACGCTCGCGTGGTCGCAGGAATTCCGTACCGCAGGCAGACCGGCCGTGCGCAGTGATGGCCGACGCGGACCGCGATGCCCTGCTCGTCGAGCACCTGCCCCACATCGTGCGGGTGGATGTCGCCGAGCGTGAACGAGATCGCCGCGCCCCGGTCCTCGGCCGTGGTCGGGCCGATGATCCGCAGGTCGGGGACCTCCTGCAGTCTCTTGACCGCGTACTCGGTCAGGATGTGCTCATGCTGGGCGATCTTGTCCATGCCGATCGAGCTGAGGTAGTCCACGGCCGCGCCGAGGCCGACGGCCTGGGCGATCGGGGGCGTGCCCGCCTCGAACTTGTGCGGCGCGGGCGCATAGGTGGAGGAGTTCATCGAGACGGTCTCGATCATCTCGCCGCCGCCGAGGAACGGCGGCAGGTCCTCCAGCAGCTCCTGCCGGCCCCAGAGGACGCCGATGCCGGTCGGACCGCACATCTTGTGCCCGGTGAAGGCCACGAAGTCGGCCTGCAGCGCCTGCACGTCCAGCACCATGTGCGGGGCGGCCTGCGAGGCGTCGATCAGGACGAGCGCGCCGACCTCCTGGGCGCGGCGGACGATCGCCTCGACCGGGTTGATCGTGCCCATGATGTTGGAGACCAGCACAAACGAGACGATCTTCGTGTTCTCGGTGATGATCTCGTCGATGTCGGACAGATCGAGCCGGCCGTCGTCGGTGAGGCCAAACCACTTCAGCTTTGCTCCGGTGCGCTGCGAGAGCAGCTGCCACGGAACGATGTTGGAGTGGTGCTCCATCTCCGTGATGACTATCTCGGTCTCACGGTCCACCCGGTACGGCTCGTCGGCCCAGCCCAGCATGTTCGCCACGAGGTTCAGCGACTCCGAGGCGTTCTTGGTGAAGATCACCTCGTCGCGGCTGGGTGCGTTGATGAAGGCGGCGACCTTGTCGCGGGCGCCTTCGTACAGCGCCGTTGCCTCCTCGGCGAGCACATGCACGCCGCGGTGGACATTGGCGTTGTGCTGTTCGTAGTACTCACTCAGCACGTCGAGCACCTGGCGCGGCGTCTGGGACGTCGCGGCGTTGTCCAGGTACACGAGCTTCTTGCCGTCGTGGAGTCGGCGGTCCAGGATCGGGAAGTCCTTGCGGATCGCCTCGGTGTCGAGGAGGCCGGGGAGCCCCTGGCGGGGTGCAGTCACGCCGATACGCCACCCTTCACATATGCCTCGTAGCCCTCGGCCTCCAGCTTGTCCGCGAGCTCCGCGCCGCCGGACTCGGCGATGCGGCCGTTCGCGAAGACATGCACGAAGTCGGGCTTGATGTAGCGCAGGATCCGCGTGTAGTGGGTGATCAGCAGGGTGCCGACCTCGCCGGTCTCGCGGACGCGGTTGACGCCCTCGGAGACGATGCGCAGCGCGTCGACGTCCAGACCCGAGTCGGTCTCGTCGAGGATCGCGATCTTCGGCTTGAGCAGTTCCAGCTGGAGGATCTCGTGGCGCTTCTTCTCACCGCCGGAGAAGCCCTCGTTGACGTTGCGCTCGGCGAAGGAGGGGTCCATGTGGAGACGCTCCATGGTCTCCTTGACCTCCTTGACCCAGGTGCGCAGCTTGGGGGCCTCACCGCGGATCGCGGTGGCGGAGGTGCGCAGGAAGTTGGAGACCGAGACGCCGGGGACCTCGACCGGGTACTGCATGGCGAGGAAGACGCCGGCGCGGGCGCGCTCGTCGACGCTCATTTCCAGGACGTCCTCGCCGTCCAGGGTGACGGCGCCGCCGGTGATCGTGTACTTGGGGTGGCCGGCGAGCGAGTAGGCGAGCGTGGACTTGCCGGAGCCGTTGGGGCCCATGATGGCGTGGGTCTCGCCCTGCTTGACGGTCAGGTCGACGCCCTTGAGGATCTCGCGGGGGCCGGCCTCCGCTTCGACGGAGACGTGCAGGTCGTGGATTTCAAGCGTTGCCATGGGTGCCTCAGGACTCCTGGGTGACGGAGACGAGCACGTCGTCCCCTTCGATCTTTACGGGGTATACGGGGACGGGCTGCGTCGCGGGAAGGCTGTCGGGCTTGCCCGTGCGGAGGTCAAAGCTGGAGCCGTGCAGCCAGCATTCGATGTGGCAGTCCTCCACTTCGCCCTCGGAGAGGGAGACGTTCGCATGCGAGCAGACGTCGTAGATGGCGAACACCTCGCCCTCGGTGCGGACGACCGAGACCGGCGTGCCCTCGAGTTCCACCCGCTTGGGGGTGTCCTCGTCCAGCTCGCTCAGGCCGCAGGCGCGTACGTACGTCATGCGACGGACGCCTCCAGCTCTTCCTCGATCTTGGCGATCAGCCGCGCCTCGACGTCGTCGATGCCGATCTGCTGGACCAGCTCGGCGAAGAAGCCGCGGACGACCAGACGGCGGGCCTCCTGCTCCGGGATGCCGCGGGCCATCAGGTAGAACAGCTGCTCGTCGTCGAAGCGGCCGGTGGCGGAGGCATGGCCGGCGCCGACGATCTCGCCGGTCTCGATCTCCAGGTTGGGCACCGAGTCGACCCGCGCGCCGTCCGTCAGGACGAGGTTGCGGTTCATCTCATAGGTGTCCGTGCCCTCGGCCGCGGCCTGGATCAGAACGTCGCCGATCCACACGGCGTGTGCGTCGTCGCCCTGCAGCGCGCCCTTGTAGACCGCGTTGGACTTGCAGTGCTGGGTGTTGTGGTCGACGAACAGCCGGTGCTCGTGGTGCTGGCCCCGGTCGGTGAAGTACAGGCCGAAGAGCTCCGCCTCGCCGCCGGTGCCCTGGTAGGCGACCCGCGGGTGCAGCCGTACGAGGTCTCCGCCGAAGGTGACGACGACCGACTTGAAGGAGGCGTCCCGGCCGATCAGCGCATTGTGCTGGGAGCAGTGGACGGCCTTGTCGTCCCAGTCCTGGACGGTGACGACGGTGAGCTTGGCGCCGTCGCCGAGGACGAAGTCGACATTGGCGGCGAGGACGGCGTCGCCGGTGTGGTCGATGACCACGACGGCCTCGGCGAAGGCGCCGAGCTCGATCACCTGGTGGGCGAAGGCGGTGCCGCCCTCGCCGTGGACCGCGATCCGGATCGGCTCGGTGAGCACGGCCTCCTTGGGCACGGTGACGACCGAGGCCTGCTCGAAGGAGCTGTACGCCTGGGCGGCGACGCGGTCGACGGGGGTGCCGGCCGTGCCGAGCCGCTCGTCGTCCCGCCCGACGGCCTCGACCGTGACGCCGTCGGGCGCGTCGACGGCCACCTTGACGCCGGCGCCGTTCGCGACGGCCGTGCCGTCGTGCAGCCCGCGCAGCCGCTCGAGCGGGGTGAAGCGCCACTCCTCCTCGCGGCCGTGCGGCACCGGGAAGTCCGCCACGTCGAAGGACGGGGGCGCACTCATCCGGGTGGCGACGGTCGACTCGGCGGCCACCGCGATCGAGCCGGCGGTGGTGGATCCCGCCGGCGGGGGTCCCCCCTGGACCGTGGTCCTGCGGAGGTCCTCGGGGGAGTTCTGAGCCTCAGCCATGGCTGTCCTAGTGCTCACTTTCTGCATTCATAGTGCGTGTCGCCTCCGGGCGCCGTGCCCGGCGGGCATCGGCGTGCCCTTCGGCTCGCTCGCAGGCTCATGGGGTGAGCCGGATGGGACCTGGGGTCCCGGGGTCAGGGAGTGACGGCAGAGGGCGGCTAGCCCACCGCGCCTTCCATCTGCAGCTCGATCAGCCGGTTGAGCTCCAGCGCGTACTCCATGGGCAGCTCCTTGGCGATCGGCTCGACAAAGCCGCGCACGATCATCGCCATCGCCTCGTCCTCGCTCATGCCCCGGCTCATCAGGTAGAAGAGCTGGTCCTCGGAGACCTTGGAGACGGTGGCCTCGTGGCCCATGGACACGTCGTCCTCGCGGACGTCGACGTACGGGTAGGTGTCGGAGCGGGAGATCGTGTCCACGAGCAGCGCGTCGCACAGCACGTTGGACTTGGCGCCCGGGGCGCCCTCGCCGATCTCGATCAGTCCGCGGTAGGAGGTGCGGCCGCCGCCTCGCGCCACCGACTTGGAGACGATGTTCGAGGAGGTGTTCGGGGCCATGTGCACCATCTTCGCGCCCGCGTCCTGGTGCTGGCCCTCGCCCGCGAAGGCGATGGAGAGGGTCTCGCCCTTGGCGTGCTCGCCCATCAGGTAGACGGCCGGGTACTTCATGGTGACCTTGGAGCCGATGTTGCCGTCGACCCACTCCATGGTCGCGCCCTCGTAGGCCACGGCACGCTTGGTGACCAGGTTGTAGACGTTGTTCGACCAGTTCTGGATCGTCGTGTAGCGGCAGCGGCCGCCCTTCTTGACGATGATCTCGACGACGGCGCTGTGCAGCGAGTCCGAGGAGTAGATCGGGGCGGTGCAGCCCTCGACGTAGTGGACGTAGGCGTCCTCGTCGACGATGATCAGCGTCCGCTCGAACTGGCCCATGTTCTCCGTGTTGATGCGGAAGTAGGCCTGGAGCGGGATGTCGACGTGAACGCCCTTGGGGACGTAGATGAACGATCCGCCGGACCACACGGCCGTGTTCAGCGAGGCGAACTTGTTGTCACCCACCGGGATCACGGTGCCGAAGTACTCCTTGAAGAGCTCCGGGTGCTCCTTCAGCGCGGTGTCGGTGTCCAGGAAGATGACGCCCTGCGCCTCCAGGTCCTCACGGATCTGGTGGTAGACGACTTCGGACTCGTACTGGGCGGCGACGCCGGCGACGAGGCGCTGCTTCTCCGCCTCCGGGATGCCGAGCTTGTCGTAGGTGTTCTTGATGTCCTCCGGCAGTTCCTCCCAGGAGGCCGCCTGCTGCTCGGTGGACCGCACAAAGTACTTGATGTTGTCGAAGTCGATGCCCGACAGGTCCGAGCCCCACGTCGGCATGGGCTTCTTGTCGAACAACCGCAGACCCTTGAGCCGCAGCTTCAGCATCCACTCCGGCTCGTTCTTCTTCTCGGAGATGTCGCGGACGACGTCCTCGGAAAGGCCGCGCTTGGCAGCGGAACCGGCTGCGTCGGAGTCGGCCCAGCCGAATTCGTACCTGCCCAGACCCTCGAGTTCGGGGTGGGCAGTCTCCGTGGGGAGAGTCATGCGGGGTTCCTCCCGGCCGTGCTTGCAGATGCTGTGGATGAAGTCTTCTTGGGAATGAACGTGGTGCAGACCCCGTCGCCGTGGGCGATCGTGGCCAGTCGCTGCACATGCGTCCCGAGCAGTTGGGAGAAGACCTCGGTCTCCGCCTCGCACAGCTGCGGGTACTGCTCGGCTACATGGGCGACCGGGCAGTGGTGCTGACAGAGCTGCTCGCCCTGCTGGTTGTGGGGCGCATTACGCGCCGTGGCAGCGTACCCGTCGGCGCTCAAGGCCTTCGCCAGCGCCTGGGTCCGCTCCTCGGCCGGGGCCTCGTCGACCGCCCTGCGGTACGCCTCGGCCTGTGCCGCGACGCGGTCCCTGGCGAAGGCGGCCACGGCCTCCTCGCCGGCGGTCCGCTCGATCCAGCGGAGGGCGTCCACGGCCAGCTCGTCGTACGACTGGTCGAAGGCGTCCCGGCCGCAGTCGGTCAGGGCGAACACCTTGGCGGGCCGTCCCCGTGTACGCGTTCCGTAGACCCGCTGTTCACGGGCTTCCACCACATTCTCCGCGACGAGCGCGTCGAGATGGCGACGGACGGCGGCCTGGGTGAGACCGAGACGGCCGGCGAGATCGGCCACTGTGGACGGGCCGTGATCCAGGATCGACCGCGCGACCCGGTTGCGCGTCGAGCGCTCCCCGGTCGCGAGCTCCTCCTGCGGCGTCTCCCGCCCGCTCTCGCCGTTTTTCACAACGCCATTGTTGCGTAATTCTTCTGACCGTGACAACCAACGCCTGCTCCGCGAGCCGGTGCGCTTCGTCACTAAGGGTCACCTAAGGAAGGGGCGGCTCCGGATGGTCTGAAGCAGCCGGACAATCGGCTGTGGCCTGCCCTTACTCCGGAAATTCCGGCGGAATGGCGTGGCACGGGACGCCGGCCGCGCCAGGGTATTTCCGGTACCGAAGATTCCGTTGATGCCCACGCCCGGACGGGGGACGTACGCGGGGCGGCGGAGCTTCGCCCCCATGGCCCGACGGCCCCCGCGCCCCGCCTAGACTTCCCGGCATGCGAAGCGAGTCCGCCGTCGAGATCCGGGGTCTGGTCAAGCGGTACGGGACGAAGACGGCCGTGGACCGCCTCGATCTCGACGTACGCGCGGGCTCGGTCACCGCGGTCCTCGGCCCGAACGGCGCCGGGAAGACCACCACCGTCGAAATGTGCGAGGGATACCGCCGCCCGGACGCGGGCGCGGTGCGGGTGCTGGGCCTCGACCCGGTCGCCGACGCCGCGAAGCTCCGGCCCCGCATCGGTGTGATGCTCCAGTCCGGCGGCGTCTACACGGGCGCGCGCGCCGACGAGATGCTGCGGCACATGGCGCGGCTGCACGCCCATCCGCTCGATGTGGACGCACTGATAGAGCGCCTGGGGCTCGGCTCCTGCGGCCGCACCCCGTACCGGCGGCTGTCCGGCGGCCAGCAGCAGCGGCTCGCGCTGGCGCTGGCCGTGGTCGGCCGCCCCGAGCTGGTCTTCCTGGACGAGCCCACGGCGGGCCTCGATCCACAGGCCCGCCGCGCCACCTGGGAACTGGTGCGGGAACTGCGCGCCGACGGCGTCTCCACCGTGCTGACCACGCACTTCATGGACGAGGCCGAGGAGCTTGCGGACGATGTCGCGATCATCGACACGGGCCGGGTGATCGCCCAGGGCAGCCCGGAGGAGCTGTGCCGGGGCGGTGCGGAGAACACCCTGCGCTTCACCGGACGGCCGGGGCTGGACCTCGGCTCCCTGCTGAAGGCCCTCCCGGACGGCTCGGCCGCCGTCGAGCTGACGCCCGGCGCCTACCGGATAACCGGCGAAGTGGGCCCCCAACTGCTGGCCACGGTGACCTCCTGGTGCGCCCAGCACGGCGTGATGCCGGACGGCATCTCCGTGGAGCGGCACACCCTCGAAGACGTGTTTCTGGAACTGACGGGCAAGGAGCTGCGCGGATGACGGCGCACTACGACGAACGCGACCGGGGGTCCGGGGGTCGCCCCCCGGAAAAGCACAGCCTGGAACTGACGGGCAAGGAGCTGCGCGGATGACGGCGCGCCACGACGAACGCGACTGGGGGTCCGGGGGTCGCCCCCCGGAAAAGCACAGCCTGGAACTGACGGGCAAGGAGCTGCGCGGATGACGGCGCGCCACGACGAACGCGACTGGGGGTCCGGGGGTCGCCCCCCGGAAAAGCACAGCCTGGAACTGACGGGCAAGGAGCTGCGCGGATGACGGCGCGCCACGACGAACGCGACTGGGGGTCCGGGGGTCGCCCCCCGGAAAAGCACAGCCTGGAACTGACGGGCAAGGAGCTGCGCGGATGAGCGTCGGCACATACGCACCAAAGCCGGGTGCCGCCCCTCTCGGCAGGATGATCACCGCGCAGGCCGTCTTCGAGACGAAGATGCTGCTGCGCAACGGCGAGCAGCTGCTGCTCACCGTCATCATCCCGTCCCTGCTCCTCGTGCTGTTCTCGACGGTCGACATCGTCGACACCGGCAGCGGCGAGCCGGTGGATTTCCTCACCCCCGGCGTGCTCGCGCTCGCCGTGATGTCCACGGCGTTCACCGGTCAGGCCATCGCCACGGGCTTCGAGCGGCGGTACGGGGTGCTCAAACGGCTCGGGGCGTCGCCGATCCCGCGCTGGGCGCTGATGTGTGCCAAGACGCTGTCGGTGCTGGCCACCGAGCTGCTGCAGATCGGCCTGCTGACGGCCATCGCCTTCGGCCTCGGCTGGTCGCCCGAGGGCAATCCGCTCTCCGTGCTGCTGCTGCTCGCGCTGGGCACCGCCGCGTTCTCCGGGCTCGGTCTGCTGATGGCGGGCACCCTGAGGGCGGAGGCGACGCTCGCCGCGGCGAATCTGGTGTTCCTGCTGTTGCTGATCGGCGGCGGGGTGATCGTGCCGCTGGAAAAGTTCCCCGGTCCGGTCGCCTCGGCGCTCGGACTGCTGCCGATCTCGGCGCTCTCCGAGGGGCTGCGCGAGGTGCTCCAGCACGGCGCGGCGCTGCCGTGGACCGATCTGGGCGTGCTGGCCGTCTGGGCGGCCGTGGGGCTGGGGGCTGCGGCGCGGCTGTTCCGGTGGGAGTAGCCCCGGAGCGGTCCGGGCACTGGCCCCGGTCCGGGCCCCGGTCCGGGTCTTGACCCGCGTCCGGTCCGGGCCCCGGTCGGGCGGGGGAATGGTCCGACTGGCCTGACTCGCACCCCTCGTGAACGGTTGCACAAGCCCGCCTCTTACGATGAGGGCCGTGCAGACCCCTCTCGCCTTCATCGCCCAGCGCTGGACGCCGTCCCCGAAGACGCTCCGGCGTGCCGCGCTGTCCGCCGTCGTGATGAGCGTCGTCATCATCGTCACCGGCGGGGCGGTCCGGCTGACCGGCTCCGGCCTCGGCTGCGACACCTGGCCCAAGTGCACGGACGACTCGCTGTTCACCACGCCCGAGCAGGGCATCCACGGGGTGATCGAGTTCGGCAACCGGATGCTCACCTATGTGCTGTCGGCGGCCGTCGGCTGGACGATCATCGCGGCGCGGTCCGTGAAGCCGCGGCGGCGGGGCCTGAGCAGGCTCGCCTGGTCGCAGTTCTGGATCGTGATGGGCAATGCGGTGCTCGGCGGCATCACGGTGCTGGCGGGCCTGAATCCATGGACGGTGGCCGGACACTTTCTGCTGGCCAACGGTCTGCTCACGGTTGCCGTCGTCACCTGGCAGCGCGCCCGCGAGGGCGACGGCAGGCCGCGGGTGCGTGTGCCGAAACCCGTACGGCAGCTGTCCTGGGCGATCGTGGCCGCCTCGGTGGCGCTCATCGTGCTGGGCACCGCGGTGACCGGCTCCGGCAAGCACGCGGGCGACAGCAGCGAGGTCCCGCGCATGCCGTGGCACTGGGCGGACGTCGCGCACGTCCACGCGGCCGCGGCCTGGGCGGTGTGTGCGCTGGCGGTGGCGATGTGGCTGGGGCTGCGGGTGGTGGACGCCCCCGACGACATCCGGGCGCGCGCCCGCGATCTGCTGCTGGTCCTGCTGGCCCAGGGCGGCATCGGCTATCTCCAGTACTTCACCGGCGTCCCGGAGGTGCTGGTGGCGGCCCATATGCTCGGCTCGGCCCTGATGTGGGTCGCGGTGCTGCGGCTGGCGCTCAGCCTGCGCGAGCGGGAGGTCACGGCCCCGGGGATTCCGTCCCGTGCGGAGCCGACGCCGGCTGTGCGGGCCTGAGCCGGACCGGCCGTCCGGGTGCGACCGTTCCGGCGCGCCCCGCTCCCAGCACGTCTGTCGCGGCTGCGAGCCGACCACAGCCCCGCCGTACGACCGGCTCCGGCTTCCCGCCGGGGACGGCTTCCCGCCGTGGTGGGGCAGGGGCTGGTCCGGCCCTCCGCCCCGCCGTCAGCCCCGGCAGACGGCGGGGGCCCGGAGCCGGTCCGCCGGCGCGAGGCCGTAGACGCGGCGGGCGTTGCCCTCGGCGATCATCGCTGCGACCCGCCGGGCGTCCTGAAGGCTCCACGCCCCTTCGGCGACCCAGCCGCCCAGCACCCGGCCCAGTGCCTCGCGGAAGCTCCGGGCTCCGACGACGTGGAGTTCGGGCAGCACGCGAGCTCCGCTGGAGAAGAGGAGCTTCCCGAAGGGAGCGAGCTCCAGGATCTCGGCGAGAACGGCCGCCGCCCGGGTGCCGGTGTGCGTCAGGGCTGGGCCGAGATCCGCGTACACATGGGGGAAGACGCTCGTCAGATGCGCCGCGTGGCGGTGGCGCGGATAGCCGCCGAGCAGGACGAGATCCGTGCCGAGCCCGGCGGTCGCCTCGGCGAAGGACGCGAGGATCAGCGGGTCCGCCACCCCGACGTGGAGCTGCAGCGGCAGCCCGGAGGCCACGGCGATCCACAGAAGATGCCGTACGAGGACGGGGTCGTCGAGGCGGTCGCCGACGGCGCGCCCGGCCAGCCAGCGCCCTGCAGCACAGCGGACCTCGCCGGGCCCCGGGGGGTCGGATGAGTCGGCCAGCGGCGTCTTCACGCCGGCGACCGAGGTGAAGGCGACGGCGTCGGCCGCGGCGCCGTGGACGGCCTCGGCGAGGTTCGCCAGAAAGGACTCCACGGTGCCGGAGGTGTCGGCGACCTGTTCGGCGAGGAGTTCGAGACGGACGATCTCCCGCGCCTCGGCCGTGCCCGCCGCGGCGATCTCCGACGGCCCGGTGAGGTCCCCGGGCAGCCCGGTGTCCACCAGGTAGGTGGCGATGCCGCTCCCCCTCAGCAGCCGCCGCGCCGCCTCCAGGACGCCGAGCTCCCGGCGCCGGGCGAGATAGCGGGCCGGCGGGCAGTGCGGCTCCAGGTCCAGCAGCGGCGGACACCAGCGCCGTACCGCGAAGCCGGTCTGCGTGTCGAAGAACGTGGTGCCCGGCGCGGGCGGGCTCGCCGTCCTGCCGAGACACGCCTCGAAGGCGCCGATGCCGAGCTCGGTGCGGAGCACGCCGTGGCAGTGCTGATCCACGAGGTTCGCCACAGACGCGGCGTCGATCATCCGGGGCTCCCAGGCGCAGACCGTGCAGTCACAGTCCTAACGCGCGGCCCCGGGTGGAGGTGTTGCCTGGCCTCAGGGATTGGCCGGGCCGCCCAGCTGGATGCCGGCCATCCTCGTCCACTCGTACGGCCCGGTCCGCACCTTCGCCGCGAAGTCGCCGTCGAACGACTCGTGCAGGGTGAGCCCGGCCTTCTCGGCCGCCGCCTGGGCGATCGCATGGCTCGGGGCCACCAGGTCGCCCCAGCCGCCGTCCTCGCCGACGAGCACGATGCGGGTGCCCATCTGGCCGAGGTAGGCGAGCTGGCCCTCGGCGCCGCCGTGCTGCTTGGCGAACGCGCTGATCTGCTTGGCGAGCTTGGCCGCGCGGCGCTCGGCGCGGGCGTCTGACTGGGTCTCCATAACCACGATGCTACCGACGAGTAGATCACATGGCGACCGCCGGGCACGGTGGCGTGGACCACGCGCGGGCGGGACGGCGGCTACCGCAGGAACGGGTCCACGGCGACCGCGACGAACAGCAGCGACACATAGGTGATCGACCAGTGGAAGAGCCGCATCTCCTTGAGCTTGCCGCCGGTGACGCCTGCCTTGGCCCGCGCCTGGAGCGCATGCGCCTCCCACAGCCACCAGCCGCCGGTGGCCAGGGCGACCGCGGTGTAGAACCAGCCGGTGTAGCCGAGTGGCTGCAGCAGCAGCGAGACGCCGACCATGACCCAGCTGTAGACGACGATCTGCCGCGCCACGGTCCGGTTGGAGGCGATGACAGGCAGCATCGGCACGCCCACGCGCGCGTAGTCGTCCTTCACCTTCATCGACAGCGGCCAGTAGTGCGGCGGCGTCCAGAAGAAGATGACGAGGAAGAGGATCACCGCGGCCCACGACATCGAGTCGGTCACCGCGGACCAGCCGATCAGCACCGGCATACAGCCGGCGATGCCGCCCCAGACGATGTTCTGCGCGGTGCGGCGCTTGAGGATCATCGTGTAGACGACGACATAGAAGAGAAGCGCGCCGAGGGCGAGGGCGGCGGACAGCCAGTTGACGAGCAGCCCGAACCAGAGGGTGGAGACGAAGGCCAGGGTGACGCCGAAGACGAGGCCCTCACGGGGCGAGACCATGCCGGTGACCAGGGGACGCTGCGCGGTGCGGTCCATCAGCGCGTCGATGTCGCGGTCGATGTACATGTTCAGCGCGTTCGCGCCGCCCGCGGAGAGGTAGCCGCCGATGCAGGTGGCCAGCACCAGCCGGAGGTCCGGTACCCCCTGAGCGGCCAGGAACATCACCGGCACGGTGGTGATCAGCAGCAGCTCGATGATCCGCGGCTTGGTCAGAGCCACGAATGCCTTGACGCGGGCCCCGAACGGCCGATGGCCCCCCGGGCTGGGAGTCAAGACGACCCCTGCGGGTCGGGACTCGACGGCCGTCACGCACACCCCTGACAGAGAAATCCCAGCAAGCTCCGGGAGTGAAGACCCGGTAAAGACTTGCGCGTACCACGCCACTCTAGACGTTGCCCATATGCCGTTCTCCGCCGGGGTGGGATCGTGTTGAGCGGCAACCGCATGCCGCGCGTATACACGGTCATGCCCATGGTCGAGCCGTCATTCGCGCCGTCGTTCGCGGCTTTGTCCGCGGCGTCGTTGACAGCGTTGTTGCGGCATCGTCCGCGGCGTCGTTCGCAGCGTTGTTCGAGTCGGCATCCGGCCCGGGAACCGTGCCGTCACACCCGCCGCCGCCCCGGCCGCCGCCCACGCCTGCCGCCGGGAGGCGAAGCACCGGAGCGGGCGGCACTCTGGCAGTACGGATGCCCGTATCGTCCGCCGTCCGCGCCCGATCAGGCGCTCGAATGGATGAGCGTCCGGGCGAGGGTAGGCTCGACAGCGCCCGGTGCGCTCTCAGTCACCGGGATTCGACATGTGGAGAGGAGCCCTGACTCAGGGTGAGCACCAAGCCGACCACGACAGACCTCGAGTGGACCGAATCGGACCGGCGGGCCGTTGACACCGCCCGGGTCCTGGCCATGGATTCCGTACAGAAGGTCGGCAACGGCCATCCGGGTACGGCCATGAGCCTGGCCCCCGCCGCTTATGTTCTCTTCCAGAAGCTGATGCGGCACGACCCGGCGGACCCCGACTGGACCGGCCGTGACCGGTTCGTGCTGTCCGCGGGCCACTCGTCTCTGACCCTGTACATCCAGCTCTACCTCGCCGGGTACGGGCTGGAGCTGGACGATCTGAAGGCCTTCCGCACCTGGGGTTCCAAGACCCCCGGCCACCCGGAGTACGGCCACACCGCGGGCGTCGAGACGACGACCGGCCCGCTGGGCCAGGGCGTCGCCAACGCCGTGGGCATGGCCATGGCCGCCCGCTACGAGCGCGGTCTGTTCGACCCGGAGACGCCGCAGGGCGAGAGCCCGTTCGACCACACCGTCTGGGTGATCGCGGGTGACGGCTGCCTCCAGGAGGGCATCGCCGCCGAGGCGTCCTCGCTGGCAGGTCACCAGAAGCTGGGCAATCTGGTCCTCCTCTGGGACGACAACCACATCTCGATCGAGGGCGACACGGAGACGGCCGTCTCCGAGGACACCCTGAAGCGGTACGAGGCCTACGGCTGGCATGTGCAGCGCGTGGAGCAGCTGCCCGACGGCGACCTCGACCCGGCGGGCCTCTACCGCGCGCTGAAGGCGGCGCAGGAGGAGACCGAGCGGCCGTCCTTCATCGCCGCCCGCTCGATCATCGCCTGGCCGGCTCCGAACGCGCAGAACACCGAGGCCGCGCACGGCTCGGCGCTGGGCGACGAGGAGGTAGCGGCCACCAAGCGCGTCCTGGGCTTTGACCCGGAGCAGGACTTCGAGGTGTCCGACGCGGTCATCGAGCACACCCGCCGGGCGCTGGACCGCGGCCGTGAGGCGCGCGGCGAGTGGGAGAAGGGGTTCGCCGCCTGGCGCACCGCCAACCCCGAGCGTGCGGCCGCGTTCGACCGGATCCGCGCGGGCGAGCTGCCGGCGGACTGGGAGGACGCCCTTCCCGAGTTCGAGACCGGCCACTCCATCGCCACACGCGCCGCCTCCGGCAAGGTGCTCCAGGCGCTGGGCGCGGTCGTGCCCGAGCTGTGGGGCGGCTCCGCCGACCTGGCGGGCTCCAACAACACCACGATCGACAAGACGTCGTCGTTCCTGCCCGAGGGCAACCCGCTGCCGGAGGCCGACCCGTACGGCCGCACGATCCACTTCGGCATCCGCGAGCATGCGATGGCCGCGGTGATGAACGGCATCGCGCTGCACGGCAACACCCGCATCTACGGCGGCACTTTCCTCGTCTTCTCCGACTACATGCGCAACGCGGTGCGGCTGTCCGCGCTGATGCACCTGCCGGTGACGTACGTCTGGACGCACGACTCGATCGGCCTGGGCGAGGACGGCCCGACCCACCAGCCGGTGGAGCATCTGGCGTCGCTGCGCGCTATCCCGGGTCTGAACATCGTCCGCCCCGCCGACGCGAACGAGACGGCGATCGCCTGGCGCGAGATCCTCAAGCGCCACACCAAGGAGTTCGGCGTCGGCGCCCCGCACGGTCTGGCGCTGACCCGGCAGGGCGTGCCGACGTACGACCGCAACGAGGACGCGGCGAAGGGCGGCTATGTGCTGTTCGAGGCCGAAGGGCCGTCCGGGCAGAGCGCCGCGCCGCAGGTCGTGCTGATCGGCACCGGCTCCGAGGTGCAGCTCGCGGTCGCGGCGCGGGAGCAGCTGCAGGCCGAGGGCATCCCGACCCGGGTGGTGTCGATGCCGTCCGTGGAGTGGTTCGAGGAGCAGGAGCAGGGGTACCGCGACAACGTGCTGCCGCCGTCGGTGAAGGCGCGGGTGGCGGTCGAGGCCGGGATCGGTCTGACCTGGCACCGCTATGCGGGAGATGCGGGCCGCATCGTTTCGCTGGAGCACTTCGGCGCTTCGGCGGACGGCAAGGTCCTCTTCCGCGAGTTCGGCTTCACTGCCGAGGCGGTCGCCGCGGCCGCGCGGGAATCGATCGCGGCCGCCGCGCGCTGACGGCGTCATACGCATTCTGCACAAGGACTAGGAGATGCAACTCTCATGACAGACGCACTCAAGCGCCTTTCCGACGAAGGCGTCGCGATCTGGCTGGACGACCTGTCGCGCAAGCGGATCACCTCCGGCAATCTGGCCGAGCTGATCGACGAGCAGCACGTCGTGGGCGTCACCACCAACCCTTCGATCTTCCAGAAGGCGATCAGCGGCGGCGACGGCTACGAGCAGCAGCTCGCGGACCTCGCCGTGCGCAAGGTGACCGTCGAGGAAGCCGTCCGCATGATCACGACGGCGGATGTGCGGGACGCGGCCGACATCCTGCGTCCGGTCTTCGACGCCACCGGCGGTCAGGACGGCCGGGTCTCCATCGAGGTGGACCCGCGCCTTGCCCACAACACGGCGGCCACCGTCGCCGAGGCCAAGCAGCTCGCCTGGCTGGTGGACCGGCCGAACACGCTGATCAAGATCCCGGCCACCAAGGCGGGCCTGCCGGCGATCACCGAGGTGATCGGCCTGGGCATCAGCGTCAATGTGACGCTGATCTTCTCGCTGGAGCGCTACCGCGAGGTGATGGACGCCTACCTGGCCGGTCTGGAGAAGGCCAAGGAGCGCGGCCTGGACCTGTCCAAGATCCAGTCGGTGGCGTCGTTCTTCGTGTCCCGTGTGGACACCGAGATCGACAAGCGGCTGGACGCGCTGGGCACCCCTGAGGCCAAGGAGCTGCGCGGCAAGGCGGCTCTCGCCAACGCCCGCCTGGCGTACGAGGCGTACGAAGAGGTGTTCGCATCCGACCGCTGGGCGGTGCTGGACAAGGCGCAGGCCAACCGCCAGCGTCCGCTGTGGGCGTCGACCGGTGTGAAGGACCCGGCGTACAAGGACACGCTGTACGTCGACGAGCTGGTCGCGCCCGGCACGGTGAACACCATGCCCGAGGCCACGCTGGAGGCGACCGCCGACCACGGCGAGATCACCGGCGACACGGTGCGCGGCTCCTACGAGCAGGCGCGCGCCGACCTGGACGCCCTGGCGAAGCTCGGCATCTCCTACGACGACGTGGTGCAGCTGCTGGAGGACGAGGGCGTCGAGAAGTTCGAGGCGTCCTGGAACGACCTGCTCAAGTCGACCGAGGCGGAGCTCGAGCGCCTCACCCCGTCGGAGGGCTGACCCACCTTGTCCGGTGTGATCGGAGCGAACCCGCTCCGTGACGCTGCAGACCGACGGCTCCCGCGGATCGCGGGGCCGTCGGGTCTGGTCATCTTTGGCGTCACGGGCGATTTGTCACGTAAAAAGCTGATGCCGGCGGTGTATGACCTGGCCAACCGCGGGCTGCTGCCGCCGGGCTTCTCGCTGGTCGGCTTCGCCCGTCGTGAGTGGCAGGACGAGGACTTCGCTCAGGAGGTGCACGACGCCGTCAAGCAGCATGCGCGCACCCCCTTCCGTGAGGAGGTCTGGCAGCAGCTCATCCAGGGAATGCGCTTCGTCCAGGGCAACTTCGACGACGACGACGCCTTCGAACAGCTCAAGGCCACCATCGAGGACCTCGACAAGGCCCAGGGCACCGGTGGCAACTTCGCCTTCTACCTCTCCGTGCCGCCGAAGTTCTTCCCCAAGGTCGTGCAGCAGCTCAAGAAGCACGGACTGGCGGACCAACAGGGCGGCTCCTGGCGGCGCGCCGTCATCGAGAAGCCCTTCGGCCATGATCTGACCTCCGCTAAGGAGCTCAACTCGATCGTCCATGAGGTGTTCTCGCCGGAGCAGGTCTTCCGGATCGACCACTATCTGGGCAAGGAGACCGTCCAGAACATTCTGGCGCTGCGCTTCGCCAACACCCTCTTCGAACCGGTCTGGAACCGGTCGTTCGTCGACCATGTGCAGATCACCATGGCCGAGGACATCGGCATCGGCGGCCGGGCGGGCTACTACGACGGCATCGGCGCGGCCCGTGACGTCATCCAGAACCATCTGCTCCAGCTGCTGGCGCTGACCGCGATGGAGGAGCCGCTGTCCTTTGACGCGGACGCCCTCGCGGCGGAGAAGACCAAGGTGCTCGGTGCGGTGAAGCTGCCGAAGGACCTGGCGGAGGGCACCGTGCGCGGACAGTACGCGGCCGGCTGGCAGGGCGGTGAGAAGGCCGTCGGCTATCTCGAGGAAGAGGGCATCGACCCCCAGTCAAAGACCGACACCTACGCCGCGATCAAGCTTGGGATCGACAACCGCCGCTGGGCGGGCGTCCCCTTCTATCTGCGCACCGGCAAGCGGCTGGGCCGCCGGGTGACGGAGATCGCGGTGGTCTTCCAGCGTGCTCCGCATTCGCCCTTCGACCACACGGCGACCCAGGAGCTGGGGCAGAACGCCCTGGTCATCCGGGTGCAGCCGGACGAGGGCGTGACCATGCGGTTCGGCTCCAAGGTGCCGGGGACGTCGATGGAGGTGCGGGACGTCTCGATGGACTTCGCATACGGCGAGTCCTTCACCGAGTCCAGCCCGGAAGCCTATGAGCGGCTGCTCCTCGATGTGCTGCTGGGCGACTCCAACCTCTTCCCGCGGCTCGAGGAGGTCGAACTGTCCTGGAAGATCCTCGATCCGATCGAGGAGTTCTGGAGCAAGAACGGCAGGCCCGCGCAGTATCCCGCCGGCACCTGGGGTCCGGCCGAGGCGGACGAGATGCTCGCACGAGACGGACGGAGCTGGCGTCGGCCATGAAGATCGACCTTACGGACACCACGGCCAGCAAGGTCAACAAGGCGCTGGTGCGGGGGCGGCGGGCCATCGGCACGCCGACCGTCGGCATGGTGCTGACCCTGGTCATCGTCACCGACGAGGAGAACGCCTACGACGCCCTGAAGGCGGCGAGCGAGGCCTCCCGCGAACACCCCTCGCGCACCCTGGTGGTCATCAAGAGGATCTCGCGCTCGCCGCGCGACCGCGCGAAGGCGCGGCTGGACGCCGAGGTGCGCGTCGGCGCGGACGCCGGGACCGGCGGTGAGACGGTTGTGCTGCGGCTGTACGGCGAGGTGGTCGACCACGCCCAGTCGGTGGTGCTGCCGCTGCTGCTGCCCGACGCCCCGGTGGTCGTGTGGTGGCCGGTGAACGCGCCGGTCGACCCCGCCCACGACCCGCTGGGCGCGCTGGCGCAGCGCCGGGTGACGGACACGTACGCGGCCGAGCACCCGGTGCGGGAGCTGGCCGCGCGCGCCGCGGCGTACACACCCGGCGACACGGATCTGGCCTGGACCCGGATCACGCCGTGGCGCTCCATGCTGGCGGCCGCGCTGGACCAGGTCGACTGCGATGTCACCTCGGTGGAGGTGGCCGGTGAGGAGTTCAACCCCAGTGGCGAGCTGCTCGCCATGTGGCTGGCGGACCGGCTGCAGGTGCCGGTGCGGCGGATTCGGTCGAAGGGCCCCGGGCTGACGGCGGTGCGGATGGAGACGACCTGCGGGCCGATCGTGCTGGACCGCGCGGACGGTTCGCTGGCGACACTGTCGATCCAGGGTCAGCCCAAGCGTGCGGTGGCGCTGAAGCGGCGCGACACGGCCGAGCTGATCGCGGAGGAGCTGCGGCGGCTGGACCCGGACGACACCTATGCGTCGGCGCTCCGGTTCGGTGTGGAGAACCTCTCCGCCGCGACGGCCGCCGAGCACGCGGCCGGTGACTCCGCCTCCGGTGGGACCGGGACCGAGGGGGCGGCGAGAGGCCAGGCCGACGGAAAGTCGGCGGCCGCGAAGAAGGCGGCGGCGAAATGACCGCCCGTCAGCTCGTGGTGCACCACGACAAGGCTCTGATGGCGCAGGCCGCCGCCGCCCGGCTGATCACCCGGATCGTGGACGCCCAGTCCGCACGCGGCACGGCCTCCGTGGTGCTCACGGGCGGCCGCAACGGCAACGCCCTGCTGGCCGCGCTCGCCGCCTCCCCGGCCCGTGACGCGGTCGACTGGCGGCGGCTGGACCTGTGGTGGGGCGACGAGAGGTTCCTTCCCGAGGGCGATGCGGAGCGCAATGTCACGCAGGCCCGGGAGGCGCTGCTGGACCGGGTGCCGGTCGATCCGTCGCGGGTGCACGCCATGCCCGCCTCCGACGGCGAGTGGGGCGGCGACGCGGATGCCGCAGCCGCCGCGTACGCGGCCGAACTCGCCGCCGCGGCAAGGCCGGAGAACCACGCCGCGGTGCCGTCGTTCGACGTCCTGATGCTGGGCGTCGGCCCGGACACACATGTCGCCTCGCTCTTCCCGGAGCTTCCCGGGGTCCGCGAGACGGAGCGCACGGTCGTCGGCGTCCATGGCGCGCCCAAGCCGCCGCCGACCCGGATCTCGCTGACGCTTCCCGCGATCCGATCGGCGCGTGAGGTGTGGCTGCTGGCGGCGGGCGAGGACAAGGCGAAGGCGGCGGCGATCGCCCTCTCCGGCGCGGGTGAGATCCAGGCCCCTGCCGCGGGCGCGTACGGCCGCAGCCGGACGCTCTGGCTGCTCGACGCGGCCGCGGCGTCCCGGCTTCCGCGGGATCTGTATCCCCCGGCGTAGTAAGGCGGCTCTGGCCGCGAGGCTGCGGACCGGTCCCCGCCGTCGTCTTCAGAGGATGACCTGGTCGGGGTCGGTCTCCAGGGTGGCGATCGCCCTGCGGCAGGCGCCCACGAAGGCGTCGAAGTCCTCGTTGGTGCTGCCGGCCCGGCCTGCGCGGGTGTTGACGTCGAACATCGCGGCCCGCAGATCTGAGGTGATCTCCAGCTGTGCGCCCTTTCCGAGCATGGTGCGGTTGCACAGATTGGCGGTGGAGACGCCCGCGAGGTGCGGGACCTCGCTGCCGTCCCGCCAGCCGATGCCCGCCGCGGTGAACTCCTGCTTCAGCAGCGTCTTGAAGCGCTCGTTGCGGCCGCCGACGACCACGACGTCGCTCCCCCCGGCCGACGTGGTGGAGCAGCCGTGCAGGCTCAGCACATTGAGGCTGCTCGCGGCCATGGACACCGCCACATGGTCGTCGTTGTGGGTGGAGGTCACATGCAGCACGCTGTTCCCCCCGCTCTTCAGCCCTTCGAACATCCAGTAGTCGTGGACGCCGTGGCCGTCCTGAATCGGCGTCAGGCTGTCGGGCCGGTAGCCGGCAATGCCGAGGCAGAGCTCGGAGGTGCCGGTCTCGATGCTGCCGCCGTGCAGTGCCATGACGGTGGTGCGGTTGCAGGGGGAGGACTGGCCGAGGCTGTCGTCGAAGTACTGGTGCCGCCGGTAGCGGCGGGCGAAGTCCGTGCCCTCCATGCCCGCAAGCTGCGTGTACAGGTCGGTGTTGGAGTCGTAGAGGTCATCGGCGGCATGGGCGGGCGGTGCGGCGACGCCGCCGAGCAGGGGGCCGGTGACGGCGGCGGCAGCGAAGGCGGTGAGGATCGTGCGACGGCTCGTTGATGTCATGCCCACCATGATCACCCCCCTTCGGCCGCCGCGATCAACCGGGCTCCTTCTCCTGGGCGGGCCGCAGAAAGGGGCCAAGTACGCCGGGGACCGCTGCGGCCGCGAAGCACAGCCCCTCGCTCTCGTCCGCGTCGTGGACGTCGTACCCGCCCGCTCCCGCGGCCGTCGTCGCGGTGAGGGTGATCAGCCCCGCCCGCCGCTGGAAGCAGGACTGACGGACCGTCCAGCCGATGACTCCGCTCCGCTGGAGCGCCACTGTGGAGCGCCGCATCGTGCCGCTGCGTGCGACCAGATACGCGCCGCTGAGCCCATGCCCCAGGTTCCGGTACGCGTCGCGCGCGAGGAGCGCCGCGAGCGGCACTCCCACCGCCGTCCATCCCGCGGCGACGGAGAGCAGGACGGGATCGACCCGGACGCCCAGCGCGGCGAACAGCGCGGCCGGGGCCAGCACGCCTGTGACCGCCCGTCGGAGCCTGCGGGTCCGTGCCGCCGGCGGATGGACGGTCAGCGGCGTGCCCGTGGGCGTCGAGGACTCCTTGAGGACCCGCGCCGCCACCTCGTGCGCCGTGGCCGCGGGAACCGCGGGGAGCAGCGCCTGGTGACCTGCGTGCTTGTGGTCGTCCTCCCTGACCAGTCCGGTGGCGACCGCGTCCAGCCGTCCCGCTCCGAACAGCCGTACGCCGAGCGGCTCGACGAGGTCGACTCCGCGCAGCCGCCGCTCCTCGATGGAGATCGAGCGGGATGTGAGCAGGCCCCTGCGCACCCGCAGGGCGCCGCCCGGCTCCCGCTCCAGCCGGTAGCCCCACCACATCTCGACCCAGAAGGCGAGGGCGCCGACGACGCCGGCGACGAGCGCCGCGAGGGCCAGGACCGCGACGGTCAGCGCGACAGGCGTGGTCAGGAACCGGTCCCGGGTCCATTCGACTACTTCACCCTGCAGCCCGAACCACTCGCTGACCTGCATCACCGCGCCCACCGCCGCACCGCCGAGGACGGGCGCGACGAAGGAGACCGGCGCATAGCGGATCCACCGTGGATCCAGTGCCGCGAGCAGGCCGTCGCGGTGGTGTTCCGCGGACTCGGCACGTGGGGCGCCTGCGATCAGCTCCCGGCGGAGCCGTTCCCCCTCCGCCTTGGGGACGGGGTCCAGCTCCAGCGTGGACTCGCCGGTCCCGGTCTGTTCTCCGGTGCCGATGCGCACTTTCACCAGACCGAACACCCGTTGCAGCACATTGGCCGTCAGATCGACGCTGCGGATCCGTTCTCTGGCCAGGGAGCGGCGCTTTATCAGCAGCAGCCCGGTGTGGAGTTCGGCGCGCTCGGGCCCGATGCGATAGCGGGTTCTGCGCCAGCGCACATAGTCCGCGGCCACGGCCGCCGCGACGACCAGGACGCCCCCGGCCAGCACCAGAGCGGCTGCCTGCCACAGCGGAAGGGCCCCGGCGAGCCCGAAGAACGCGGGCAGGGCCGCGCCCCCGGCGACGCCGGTCATGACGAGCCCTGTCACCCAGACGGTGCGGGTGTCGAGCCGCCGCCATACGTCGCCGTGCGGCGCGGGCCCGCACCCGGCCCCGGACCGGGGTGCGGGCCCGGGCACGGGCGTGGGCACGGGCGCGGGCGCGGGCGTGGACGCCCCATGGCCTCCGGCGCCGGGTGCAGGCGCGTTCATGTCGCGTCTCCCGGCGTGGCCTGGGTGATCCTGGTCAGCTGCTCGGCGAGGTCCGCCGCCGTTTCATGGTCCAGGCCCTGAATCCTGATCTCGCCCCGCGCGGAGGCGGTGGTGACGGTCACCGTCGCCAGCCGGAACGCCTGCTCCAGCGGTCCACGCATCGTGTCCACCGTCTGGATCCGGGACATGGGCGCGATCCGCCACTCCTGCCAGAGCGCGCCCGTGCGGACGTACACGGCCTCGTCGGTCACCTCCCAGCGGTGCACCCGATACCACCAGGCGGGGAAGAAGGCGGTTCCGGCGAGCCCCAGCACTGCCAGCGCTCCGGCCGCGACGAGCAGCCAGCGGCCGGCGGGCTCGATGAACGCGGCCAGCACGACGAGCACCCCGACGGGCACGGCCGCGGTCAGCAGGCACTGCACACGCCACCAGGTGACGGCCCGCCGGTCCAGGCGGTTGGCGGGCGGTCTGAGCCGGACCGTGTTCTCCCCCGCCATCGGATCAGCGGCCTCGCCGGGTGCGGTACTCGGCGGCGAGCGTGGCAGTCGAGGAGTCGAGCTGGTCCCCGCCCGCCCCTTCGGTCAGCACGGGTTCGATCTTCTTGGCCAGCACCTTGCCGAGTTCGACGCCCCACTGGTCGAAGGAGTCGATGTTCCAGACCGCGCCCTGTACGAACACCTTGTGCTCGTACAGCGCGATCAGCTGGCCCAGCACGGAGGGGGTCAGCTCTTCGGCGAGGATCGTGGTCGTCGGGTGGTTGCCGCGGAATGTCTTGTGCGCGACCAGTTCGTCGGGCACGCCCTCCGCCCGCACCTCCTCCGGCGTCTTGCCGAAGGCGAGCGCCTGCGTCTGCGCGAAGAAGTTGGCCATCAGCAGATCATGCTGGGCGAGAAGGAAGTGCGGCAGATCGTCGACGGGCTTGGCGAAGCCGATGAAGTCCGCCGGGATGACCTTGGTCCCCTGGTGGATCAGCTGGTAGTACGCATGCTGGCCGTTGGTGCCCGGAGTGCCCCAGACGACCGGTCCGGTCTGCCAGTCCACCCGATGGCCCTGGCGGTCCACGGACTTGCCGTTGGACTCCATGTCGAGCTGCTGGAGATAGGCGGTGAACTTGCTCAGATAGTGCGAGTACGGCAGCACGGCGTGCGACTGGGCGTCGAAGAACGCGCCGTACCAGACCCCGAGAAGTCCCAGCAGCAGCGGTGCGTTTGCCTCCGGCGGGGCATTGCGGAAGTGCTCGTCGACACGGTGGAAACCGTCGAGCATCTCGCGGAACCGGTCGGGGCCGATCGCGATCATCAGGGAGAGGCCGATCGCGGAGTCGTAGGAGTACCGGCCGCCGACCCAGTCCCAGAACTCGAACATATTGGCCGTGTCGATGCCGAACTCGCCGACCTTTTCGGCGTTGGTCGACAGGGCGACGAAGTGCTTGGCGACGGCGCTCTCGTCGCCGCCGAGGCCGTCGAGCAGCCAGGCGCGTGCGGATGTCGCGTTGGTGATGGTCTCGATGGTGGTGAAGGTCTTGGACGCGATGATGAACAGCGTCTCTGCCGGGTCCAGATCCCTGACGGCCTCGTGCAGATCCGCGCCGTCGACGTTGGAGACGAAACGGAACGTCAGATCCCGTGCGGTGTATGAGCGCAGCACCTCATAGGCCATGGCCGGGCCGAGGTCGGAGCCGCCGATGCCGATGTTGACGACGTTCCTGATCGGCTTGCCGGTGTGGCCGGTCCACCGGCCGGACCTGATCCGGTCGGAGAAGGCGCGCATCTTGTCGAGCACCGCGTGCACGCCCGGCACCACGTTCTCGCCGTCGACCTCGACGACGGCGTCCCGGGGCGCGCGCAGCGCGGTGTGCAGCACGGCGCGGTCCTCGGTGGTGTTGATCTTCTCGCCGCGGAACATGGCGTCCCGCAGCTCGGCGACGCCGGTGGCGGCGGCCAGTTCGCGCAGCAGCCGCAGTGTCTCGTCCGTCACGAGATGCTTCGAGTAGTCGAGGTACAGATCGCCGACCTGGAGGGTGTACCGCCCGCCGCGGGCGGCGTCGGCTGCGAACAGCTCCCGCAGATGGGTGTCTCCGAGCTGTTCGCGGTGCTTGCCGAGAGCGGCCCATTCGGGGGTCTGGTTAAGTCGCGTGCGTCCTTGTGCGTTCATCTAGGACATCGCCCATTCTTCTCGTACCTGCCTGCATGCCCCGCTGCGTCACCAACCTAATTGATCAGACCGCTCAGTGCGGCCACTGCCGGCACGAAGAGCGCCGCGGCCAACAATGCGGGGGCGTTGGGCCCCAGGGCTCCGGCCACCGCGCCGCCGAGCAGCGCGCCGAGCGGGACCCCCGCGACGGTGAGGGTGCGGATGGCCGCGCTGACACGGCCCAGCATTCCGGCGGGGCTGCGCTGCTGCGTCAGCGTCGTCTGGTTGACGTTCCACACCATGCCCATCACGGCGAACACGGCCATCGCCGCGACGGTCGCCCACAGGGCGCGTACCGAGCCCATCGCAAGCAGGGCGCCCGTCTGCACCAGACCGGCCAGGAAGACGCTGCGTATGCGTCCGATCCGGTCGGCGAGACGGCGGGCCGTCAGACCGCCGACGACGCTGCCCGCTCCGAAGGCGGTGAGCACGGCCGCGTATCCGGCGGTCCCCGCGTCCAGCCAGTCGGTGACATGGACGACGAGGGTGGCGATGAGCGCGCCCATGCCGATGTTGCAGATGGTGGAGGCGATGCACAGGCCGCGCAGCGCCCGGTCCTGCCACAGATGGCGCAGCCCCTCCGCTATCTGGCCGCGCAGGGTGCTTCCGGCGGGTCCGGGGGCCCGCGGCGGCCCCGGAGTCCGCGGAGTCCGCAGCGAGGCGACGAGGACGGCTGCCGCGGCATAGGTGGCCGCGTCGACCGCGTAGGGCACGGCCGCGCCCGCCGCGAGCAACACCGGAACCGCCGGAGTGGACAGAAAGCTCCCCACGATCTGCTGGGTGGTCATCAGCCGGGCGTTGGCGCTGCCCAGCGCCGCGGCCGGCACGAGGGATGGCAGCAGGGCGGTGGCGGCGTTGTCGAACACCGTCTGGAGCACGGTGAGCACGAAGGCCACCGCGATCAGCAAGGCGATCGAATGGGCGTCCAGCCAGACGGCCACGGCGAAGCCGGCCATCAGGACCCCGCGGACGACGTCCGCGATCCACATCGCCCGCCGCTGGTCCACCCGGTCGGCGACCGCCCCGCCGACCAGCCCGAACAGCAGCCACGGCAGATAGCCGCAGGCCGTGACCGACGCGATGAGCAGCGGGTCGTCGGTGAGCGAGACGGCGAGCAGCGGCATGGCCGCGATGCGCAGGGAATCCCCGAACTTGGAGACCGCAGCGGCCGCCCAGAGCCGGCCGAATCCTCCGCGCCATGCGGGTGCATGTGTCTGCGCGCGCTCGGTGACCGGTGCTGTTTCCCCCACCCCGCCCTCCCCGCAACCGGGGGCTCCGCCCCCGGTTCAGCAACGAAAAAGTCCGGTCGGCCACCTTTCGGCGTCCAACCGGACCGCATCTCCTAGATCTCGCCCCGCAGTTTGGCGAGCGCCTCCGCGAGAATCGCCTCGCCATCCGCGTCGGTGCGCCGTTCGCGCACATACGCGAGGTGTGTCTTGTACGGCTCGGTGCGCGGCGGGTCCGGCGGATTGTCCCGGTCCTGCCCCGCGGGGAAGCCGCAGCGCGGACAGTCCCAGGTGTCCGGGACCTGTGCGTCGCTGGCGAAGCTCGGCTGTGTCTCGTGCCCGTTCGAGCACCAGAAGGAGATGCGCAGGCGGGGTGCTGACTCGCCTCGCTCAGCCTCGCCCATCGGCCCCGCTCCGACCCGGCTCCCCCGGATCGCGTTGCCACTTGCCACGGTCGTAACTCCCTGCGTGATGGTGCTGCACAGCGTCTCGGAGCGGCTGCGCCGCGGGTGCCCCAGTCTACGTAAGGCCCAACGCTCGTCCAGTGATTGGAGTTACACCCCACCCCCGAGACGGGTAAGTCCTGGTCAGCTGTCCAGCTTCATCAGCAGACCGAGTGCGACAATGCACGCGAACCACAGCAGACCGACCACGACCGTGATCCGGTCGAGGTTGCGCTCGGCGACCGAGGAGCCGCCGACGGACGACTGCATGCCGCCGCCGAACATGTCGGAGAGGCCGCCGCCCTTCCCCTTGTGCATCAGCACCAGCAGCATCAGCAGCAGGCTGAAGACGATCAGGGCGATCGAGAACCCCATAACCACGGCTGGACCAACTTCCTCGGACATTGACGGAATCAAGAAACAGACTGCGGGGGTCCGGGCTCCCTCGGGCACTCCCCGGACCCCCGCAAGGGTACGACGTATCGGCGCTAGCGCCTACTCACTGGTCGCGGAAGCGGACGATCTTGACGAATTCGTCGGCGTCCAGCGAAGCCCCGCCCACCAGTGCGCCGTCCACATCGGGCTGCGCCATGATCGCGGCGACGTTCCCGGACTTCACCGAGCCGCCGTACTGGATGCGGATCTTGTCCGCGACGTCCTGCGAGTACAGGTCGGCCAGCCGCTGGCGGATCGCGCCGCAGACTTCCTGGGCGTCCTCGGGGGTCGCGACCTCACCGGTGCCGATGGCCCACACCGGCTCGTAGGCGATCACGATGGTCTCGGCCTGCTCCGCCGGGACGTCCTTCAGACCGCCCTCGAGCTGGTTCAGGGTGAACTGGACCTGCTGCCCGGCCTTGCGGATGTCGAGCCCCTCGCCGACGCACAGGATCGGGGTCAGACCGTGCTTGAAGGCGGCCTTCACCTTGGCGTTGCACAGCTCGTCGTTCTCGGTGTGGTACTGGCGGCGCTCGGAGTGGCCGACCACGGCGAAGGTGCACTTCAGCTTGGACAGCATCAGCCCGGAGATCTCACCGGTGTACGCGCCGGAGTCCTGTGCCGAGATGTCCTGCGAGCCGTACTTGATCTTCAGTTTGTCGCCGTCGACCAGAGTCTGCACGGAGCGCAGATCGGTGAACGGCGGCAGGACGGCGACCTCGACGGCCTCGTAGTCCTTGTCGGCGAGCGCGAAGGCGAGCTTCTGGACGTGGGCGATGGCCTCGAGGTGGTTGAGGTTCATCTTCCAGTTGCCCGCCATCAGCGGGATGCGATTACTCATAAAGGGGTCAGTCCTCCAATGCGGCGAGGCCGGGAAGCGTCTTGCCCTCGAGGTATTCGAGGCTGGCGCCGCCGCCGGTCGAGATATGGCCGAATGCGTTCTCGTCGAAGCCCAGCGTGCGCACGGCCGCGGCCGAGTCGCCGCCGCCGACGACGGTGAAGCCGTCACTGTCGAGCAGCGCCTGGGCGACGGCGCGGGTGCCGCCCGCGTAGTCCGGGTGCTCGAAGACGCCGAGCGGGCCGTTCCAGAAGACGGTGGCCGCGTCCTCGATCTTCGAGGCGAACAGTTCCCGGGTCTTGGGGCCGATGTCCAGGCCCTCCTGGTCGGAGGGGATGGCGTCGGCGTCGACGGTGACGTACTCGGCGGGGGTCTTGCCCTTGAGGTCGGGGAAGGCCTTGGCGGCCAGGACGTCGACCGGGAGCACCAGCTCTACGCCGTTCTTCTCCGCGCGCCGCATGTACTCCGTCACGGTCGGGACCTGGTCCTCCTGCAGGAGGCTGATGCCGACCTCGTACCCCTTGGCCTTGAGGAAGGTGTACGCCATGCCCCCGCCGATGAGGATGCGGTCGGCCCTGCCGAGCAGCTCGTCGATGACGCCGAGCTTGTCGGAGACCTTCGCACCGCCGAGCACGACGACATACGGCCGCCGCACCTCGTCGGTGAGCTTCTTCAGCACGTCGACCTCGGCGGCGATGAGGTGGCCGGCCGCGTGCGGAAGACGGGCGGGGAGGTCGTAGACGGAGGCGTGCTTGCGGTGGACGGCTCCGAAGCCGTCGCCGACGTACACATCCGCCAGCTGCGCGAGCTGGTCCGCGAACGCGCCTCGCTCGGCGTCGTCCTTGCTGGTCTCCCCGGCGTTGAAGCGCAGGTTCTCGATGACGGCGACCTGCCCGTCGGCCAGGCCGGCGACGACGGAGCGGGCGGACTCGCCGACCGTGTCGGTTGCGAAGGCGACATCGGCGCCGAGCAGTTCAGCGAGCCGCTCGGCGGCCGGGGCGAGGGAGAAGGCCGGGTCCGGGGCGCCCTTGGGGCGGCCCAGATGGGAGGCGACGACGACGCGCGCGCCCGCCTCGGCCAGCTTGGCGATGGTCGGCTGGACGGCGCGGATACGGCCGTCGTCCGTGATGGTCGTGCCGTCGAGCGGCACATTGAGGTCAGCGCGGACAAATACGCGCTTGCCCGAGACCCCTTCGGCGAGGAGTTCGTCGATGGTCTTCATGTGGTCACACTGCTCCTTGGGACGGCAACGAGGGGTCGACGCAAGCGATGGGGCCCGAACGGCGCTGTGCGCGCTGTCCGAGCCCCATCGCTCACATCGGGATGGCTAACGGCCCGGGATCAGAGCTGGCCGCCGACGAAGACGGTCAGGTCGACCAGGCGGTTGGAGTAGCCCCACTCGTTGTCGTACCAGCCGACGATCTTGACCTGCTTGCCCTGGACCATGGTCAGGGAGGAGTCGAAGGTGCAGGAGGCCGGCCAGTTCACGATGTCGGAGGAGACGATCGGGTCCTCGGTGTACTCGACGATGCCCTTGAGCTGGCCCTCGGCGGCCTTCTGGAAGGCGGTGTTGATCTCGTCCTTGGTGACCTCGCGGTCGAGCTCGACGACCAGGTCGGTGACGGAGCCGGTCGGGACCGGGACGCGCATCGCGATGCCGTCCAGCTTGCCCTTGAGCTGCGGCAGGACCAGGGCGGTGGCCTTGGCGGCGCCCGTGGAGGTCGGGATGATGTTCTCCGCAGCGGCGCGGGCCCGGCGCAGGTCCTTGTGCGGGAAGTCCAGGATGCGCTGGTCGTTCGTGTACGCGTGGACGGTGGTCATCAGGCCCTTGACGATGCCGAAGTTCTCGTCGAGGACCTTCGCCATCGGCGCCACGCAGTTGGTGGTGCAGGAGGCGTTGGAGATGACGTGGTGGCTGGCCGCGTCGTACTTGTCGTGGTTGACACCCATGACGACCGTGATGTCCTCGTCCTTGGCGGGCGCGGAGATCAGGACCTTCTTGGCGCCGCCGGCGAGGTGCTTCTCGGCGTCGGCCTTCTTGGTGAAGATGCCGGTCGACTCGATGACGATGTCGACGCCCAGCTCGCCCCACGGGATGTCGGCGGGGTTGCGCTCGGAGAGCACCTTGATCGTGTGACCGTCGACGGTGATGGTGTCGTCGGTGTGGGTGACCTCGGCCTTGAGGCGGCCCAGGATGGTGTCGTACTTCAGCAGGTGGGCGGTGGTCGCGGTGTCACCCAGGTCGTTGACAGCCACGATCTCGATGTCTGCACCCTGCTCCAGCAGCGCGCGGAAGTAGTTACGACCGATGCGGCCAAAGCCGTTGATGCCTACGCGGATCGTCACGAACCGATCTCCTCGTTGGTATGCCGGTTTCGACGCCGGCGGCTGTAATGGGATGTCCCCGACCACCCCCGACCCTACCTCCCGGACGGCCCCGGAGTGACATCGACGGGTGCCGTATATGGCCCGGATGTGACCCCGCGGTCCGTACCCGCCAGTAGGGCGACGGACCGCGGAGCCGCTGTTCAGGGGCGGGTCCCGGTCGGATCAGCGGTGCAGGGCCCTCAGCGCCTTCCGGACGAGCCGGGCGCGGTCGGCCGCCGAGGGGATGTGCTCCAGGCCGAAACCGAGGAGCACGGTGTCACGCGTGGTGACCGCGGCGTAGGACGTGAAGAGCTCGCCCGTGCGCCCCCAGTCGCCTGCCACCTCGGGGGAGCCTTCGGGTGCGGTCCGCACGGCCCAGGGGCCGAGCGAGGACTCGAACCCCTCCGCCTGCTGCTCCGCCCCGCCGACGACCAGCCGCGCCTCGTCCGCGAAGACCCCGCGGCCACCGGTGCCGGGGTCGGTCACCGAGCTGAGCGAGAGCTCGATCTGCCGGCCCGCGTAGCGGCTCAGGTCGAAGGAGACCTGCCGCCAGCCGCCGGAGGAGGCGGTGAAGCTGTGCCATTCGCCGGTGGAGCCGGTCGCGGTGCAGCCGCCCGAGTCCAGGGTCAGATAGTGGCGCAGGAAGGGATGGCCGTTGACGAAGAACCCGGCGTCGCACTCGGTGGGCACGGCCGTGCCGGTCAGTCCGCTCTCCTCGGGGAGGGTCGTCCAGTCGTCGGCGCCGACGGTGTGCGCCTCCAGCAGCGCATGGTCGTAGCCGGGCTCGTGGTTCCAGTTGAGCGCCAGCTCGAGCCGGGGCCTGTCGGCGGCGGTGACGCCGGTGAGGTCCACGGTGCGCGCCAGCCGCTTCCAGTCGTTGTCGGCGTGGGGCGCGGAAGCCATCCAGTCTCCGGCGTACGGGGCGTAGGGGTTCCTCACCCCGCTGTAACTGCCCGCCTGGGCGGCGGTGAACTGCGGGAAGTCCTCCGCGGGCAGGCTGTCGGAAGTCACGGTGTAGGCGCCGGCGGCCTCCAGCGGATTGCCGGCGGCGCCCGCCAGCGGTCCGGTGAAGCCGTCGAGCCGGCCCGCGCCGATCAGCCCGGTGGCGGTCTGCGCGGAGGCCCTGCTGTACGCCCCGAGGTAGTACTGGCTGAAGTCGTTGGTGACCGCCCGGCCGACCTGGGCGCTGCCGCCTGCGGCCTCCCCGGCCTCGATCAGCCGGCCGCCTTCGTTGAGGTAGTCGCGGAGCGCGAGCTGGGTCTCGCCGCCGGGCGCCCGGTCGCCGGTGTAGTGGACGGCTGCGGAGAAGTGGGAGAGCACGCCGAGCGGATGCGGGGCGCCCTGGGTGGCGACGTCCCAGACGGCTGCCGTGCGGCCGGCCGCCCGCAGGGCGTCGACATAGGTCCGGGTGTGCCGGGCGGGGGCGCCTTCCTCTGCGATCACGAGGGTGCGGGCGCGGGGCCGCTCGGCCACGGTGTATGTGAAGTGCTCGCTCGATGTGCGCTGGCCGTATCCGGTTCTGCCGGTGAACCAGACCTCGACCCGGTCTCCGACGCCGGCGCCTCTGACCCGGGCGCGGTACTCGTCGAAGCTGATGTTGTCCTCGCCGCCGTAGCGTTCGCCGCCCCGCCACGGCCGGAGCTTCTGGTCATGCACGCGCCCGCCGTTGATGCGGTAGTTGAGCTCCTTGTGGCGTACGGACTTGCGTGCGACGACCGACACTTCCTGGCTGCCGCCGCGGGCGTAGGAGACGTCGAACGGGTCGACGGTGAAGTCCGGGGCGTCCAGTCCGACGACCGAGGACGGCCGGTCGGGATGGAGGGCCGTCTCGGCGACGGAGAGCGCGAAGGGGACGTTCTTGGCGAACTCCGCCTGGATCAGCTTCTCGTCGTCGGGGAAGTTGAAGCCGGACTGGCAGTCCTCGCGCTTCCACGGGTCGTCCGGGTCGATGTCGGACGCCGTCTGACAGGTGGTCATCTCCGGGGTGAACATCATCGTCCCGTTGACGTTGGCCGCGTGTCCGTCGGTCTCGCCGTTGGTGGTGTAGAGCTCGGAGGACAGCTGCGGGTAGTAGCCGGGCACCGCCGGGTTCTCCGGGGTGCCGGCGAGCGCCTTGTAGAGCACGTCGTCCGGGGTGGGAGTGGCGACCTGCCAGCCGACGCCGTAGAGGATCAGTTCGGCGGCGGAGTGGTAGTTGATGCCGTAGGTGAAGCCGATGCGCTTCATAAAGCGGTCCACGGCGACGGTCTCGGGCTCGGAGGCCGGGCCGGTGCCTCGGTAGGTCTGACTGGCGGGGTTCGGGGAGGAGCCCTCGTTGTCGTAGCCCCACTTGTAGGGGAAGTTGCGGTTGAGGTCGACGCCGTCGGCGTTGGTGATCACCCCGTCGGCGTCGTTGTCCCTGAGGTTCTTGCGCCAGAGGCGATTGGCGGGGGACTTGTGGGTGTGGTCGTATCCGTCGGGGTTGGCGGAGATGACGAACCACAGCTCGGCGGAGTCCACGACCCGGGTGATCCGCCCGTCCTTGCCGTAGTTGTCGATGTAGTGGTGCATCAGCCGGCGCGTCATCTCTGGGGTGATCCACTCGCGGGCGTGCTGGTTGGACATGTACAGCACGGCGGGCTTGGAGCCGTCCTTCGTCTTCCCTGCGTGCTTGCTGAGCTTGAGGGCGAGGATGTCCTGGCCCTGGCGGGTCTTGCCGATGGAGACCGCCTTGGCGATGTCCGGGTGGGCCGCGGCGGTTTCGACGATCTCCTCGCTGAGGTTGCCCTTGCCGCTGTACGGCCGGTACACGCCGTCACCCGCGGCTCGGAGGCGGGCCTGCGCTTTGGCCGGAACCTTGCGTTCTGTGACCTGTACACCCTGCTTCTCCAGGCCGGCCGCCTGCGCGTCGGTGAGGAACAGCTCCACACGCGCGGTCCCCCGTTCCGGGGCCCGTTCGCCCAGTTCATGGGCGTCCTGTCCCAGTGCGAGGAGCAGTGGAATCTGCTCCTCGGCGACATCCGCCTCGAAGACCTTGACGGCCTCCGCCGCGGGGTCTGCGGCCTTGCCCGCACCGGCCTGGTTCCCGGCCTGCGGTTCGGCCTGGGCGAACGGCGCGGCTGCGAGTGTGCCGAGGAGTAGCGCGCTTGCTGCGAGGATCGATCTCGCCTTGCGTCTCATGAGCCCCCCTTGCTGTTGTCTGCCACGAACAGGAGGACAGGCTCGTCATACAACATGATCATGTCAATAAGGCGTTTTTCCCCACCCCTCGCCCTACGCCCTGGAGCCTCCCGCTTCCCGTAACCGGGCGCAGGCCGCCAGGCGCCGGAGGCGGCGCAACCCAGCCCCGCCTGGGGGCGCCTCCGTGGGGGTACCCCCGGACGGAGTCTGGGGGAGGTAGCTGGGGGAGTTTGAGGCGCGGGGGTCCGGGGGCGGAGCCCCCGTAGAACGGGACCTGGGGCGGAGCCCCAGTCCCGGGAAGGGGTGGGGTGGGGAGCAAGCCCCGCATACGGGGACACCGTCACCCCACCAGGCCGTCCGCCATCTCCTCCGTGAGGTTGGACTCGGTACCCGGAATCCCCAGATCCGCCGCCCGCTTGTCCGCCATGGCCAGCAGCCGCCGGATACGGCCCGCCACCGCGTCCTTCGTCAGCGGCGGATCGGCCAGCGCGCCCAGCTCCTCCAGCGAGGCCTGCTTGTGCTCCATGCGCAGCCGGCCCGCCGCGGCGAGGTGCTCGGGCACCTCCTCGCCCAGGATCTCCAGCGCCCGCTGCACCCGCGCCCCCGCGGCCACCGCGGCGCGTGCCGAGCGGCGCAGGTTGGCGTCGTCGAAGTTGGCCAGCCGGTTGGCGGTGGCGCGCACCTCGCGCCGCATCCGGCGCTCCTCCCAGGCCAGGACCGACTCATGAGCCCCGAGCCGGGTCAGCAGCGCGCCGATCGCGTCGCCGTCCCGTACGACGACCCGGTCAACGCCCCGCACCTCCCGCGCCTTGGCGGCGATGGAGAGCCGGCGGGCCGCGCCGACGAGCGCCAGGGCGGCTTCCGGCCCCGGGCAGGTGACCTCGAGGGAGGAGGAGCGGCCCGGCTCGGTCAGCGAGCCGTGCGCCAGGAAGGCGCCGCGCCAGGCGGCCTCCGCGTCACAGGTCGCGCCGGAGACCACCTGCGGGGGCAGCCCCCGGATGGGGCGGCCGCGGCCGTCGACCAGACCGGTCTGGCGGGCGAGCTGGTCACCGCCCGCCACCACCCGTACGACATAGCGGGAGCCGCGCCGCAGCCCTCCGGGAGCCATCACCATCAGCTCGGAGCTGTGTCCGAAGATCTCCAGGATGTCCCGCTTGAGCCGGCGGGCCGCGATCCCGGTGTCCAGCTCCGCTTCGATCACGATGCGCCCGCTGACCAGATGCAGCCCGCCCGCGAACCGAAGAATCGCCGAGACCTCCGCCTTTCTGCAGCAGGTCCGGGTGACGGGGAGCCGGGAGATCTCATCCTTCACCGCTGCCGTCATCGCCATGGGCCGATCCTTCCATGCATCCGAAAAATACGGTCGTACGCGGCGGCCAACAGCTCCGGATCGTGCTTCGAAACGCCGTCGGGCCTGGCCACGGGCGCCAGCTCCACCGCCGCGCCCAGCCGCTTGGCGGCGTCGGAGAGGGACTCGCGGTCGGGCACCGCGGCCTCGTCGGCCAGCACCACGTCCAGGGCGAGTTTAGGCGCGTGTCGTCCCAAAACCTCCAAATGACGCTGCGGTGAGAAGCCCGCGGTTTCACCGGGCTGCGGGGCGAGATTGAGCGACAGGACCTTCCTGGCCTTGGTCGCCGTCAGCGCCTCGAGCAGCTCGGGCACCAGCAGATGCGGAATGACCGAGGAGAACCAGGAGCCTGGCCCGAGCACCACCCAGTCGGCGTCCAGGACCGCCGAGACCGTCTCGGGCACGGCGGGCGGATCGTGCGGGACGAGATGCACGGACTGCACCTCGCCGGGGGTGAGCGCCACGGTCGCCTGCCCGCGCACGGTGCCCATCGCATCGGGCCGGGCGGGGTCATGGCCCCGTACGAGCGCCTGGAGCTCCAGCGGCACCGCGGACATCGGCAGCACGCGGCCGTGCGCCCCGAGGAGCCTGCCGACCAGGTCCAGGGCCTGGACGTGATCGCCGAGCTGCTCCCACAGAGCGACGATCAGCAGATTGCCGACGGCGTGCTCGTGCAGGTCGCCCTTGGACTGGAAGCGGTGCTGGATGACCCGGGCCCAGGTCTGGCCCCAGTCGTCGTCGCCGCACAGGGCCGCGAGCGCCTTGCGCAGATCGCCCGGCGGCAGCACGCCGAGCTCCTCGCGCAGCCGGCCGCTGGAGCCGCCGTCGTCGGCGACGGTGACCACCGCGGTGAGATCGCCGGTGATCCGGCGCAGGGCCGCGAGCGAGGCGGACAGGCCCATGCCGCCGCCGAGAGCGACGACCTTGGGCTGGGCTCCGCGCTTGCGCCCGGAGGGGGCGTGGCCGGTCCTGCGCAGCCGTCGCAGCCGGAGGTTGCGTCCGGTCACTCGCGCCCCATGTCCCGGTGGACGACGACGGTCTCGACTCCTTCGGCGCCCAGCCGGGCGGCGAGCTTCTCGGACATGGCCACCGAGCGGTGCTTGCCGCCGGTGCAGCCGACGGCGATGGTGACGTACCGCTTGCCCTCGCGGCGGTAGCCCGCGGCGATCAGCTGGAGCAGCTCGGTGTAGCGGTCCAGGAACTCCTTGGCGCCGGGCTGGTTGAAGACATAGCCGGACACCTCCTCGTTCAGTCCGGTGAAGGGCCGCAGCTCCGGGACCCAGTGCGGATTGGGCAGGAAGCGGCAGTCCACCACGAGGTCGGCGTCGACCGGCAGCCCGTACTTGTAGCCAAAGGACATCACGGTGGCCCGCAGCTCGGGCTCCTCGTCCCCGGCGAACTGGGCGTCCATCTTGGCGCGCAGCTCGTGCACGTTGAGGCTGGAGGTGTCGATCACCAGATCGGCGTCGCCGCGCAGCTCGCGCAGCAGATCGCGCTCTGCTGCGATGCCGTCGACGATCCGGCCGTCCCCCTGCAGGGGGTGCGGGCGGCGGACGGACTCGAAGCGGCGCACCAGCGCGTCGTCGGAGGACTCCAGGAAGACGATCCGCCGGGTGACCTGCTTTGCGTCCAGCTCGGCCAGGGACTGGCGGAGATTGTCGAAGAACCGTCGTCCGCGGACGTCCACGACAACGGCGATGCGGGCGACATTGCCCTGGGAGCGGGCGCCGAGCTCCACCATGGTGGGGATCAGCGCGGGCGGCAGGTTGTCGACGACGAACCAGCCGAGGTCCTCCAGGCACTTGGCCGCCGTACTGCGTCCGGCGCCCGACATACCGGAGATGATCACCAGCTCGGGGATGGCCGCCTCTGCGGCCTCGCCGGGCTCTGTTCCATTGCCCGTACTCACGTCTGCTGCTCCGTCTCCGTCGTGCTCGGTCATCACGTGCTGCCCCCGTTGTCTTCTTCCATGATCTCTCCTGTCGCCGTGTTCACGGCGGGCGCGGCCGGAGCCGCTTCGGCAAGCGCCGCGACGAGGGACTCCGCCGTCTTGCGGCCCATGCCGGGAACCTCGGTGATCTGCTCGATTGTGGCCTGCCGCAGCCGCTTCACCGAACCGAAATGCTTGATCAGGGCCTGTTTGCGCCTCTCGCCGAGGCCCGGCACGGCGTCCAGGGGGCTGGTCCTGATGCGTTTGGTCCGCTTGGAGCGCTGATAGCGGATGGCGAAGTCATGGGCCGTGTCACGGACGCGCTGGAGAAGGTACAGGCCCTCGCTCGAGCGGGGCAGCACCACCGGGTCGTCCTCGCCGGGCAGCCAGACCTCCTCCAGCCGCTTGGCCAGCCCGCAGACCGCGACGTCGTCGATGCCCAGCTCATCGAGGGCGCGCTGGGCGGCGGCCACCTGGGGCTGTCCTCCGTCGACCACGACGAGCTGGGGCGGGTAGGCGAACCGCTTGGGCCGGCCGTCGTCGACGGGGGCCGTGCTTCCGTCCGCCGGAATGCCCGCCGGGTCGGCCTCCAGGGCGTCCGCCGCGATGTCCGCCGGGATGTCCGCCGGCGAGTCGGCCCCGATCCACTCCCCCGTCCTGTCCTTCTCCGCGAGGTAACGCTTGAAGCGCCTGCTGACCACCTCGTGCATGGAGCGGACGTCGTCCTGGCCGGCGCTGTGCTCGTCCTGCGCGTCTCCGGCACGACCCTTGATCTGGAAGCGGCGGTACTCGCTCTTGCGGGGCAGCCCGTCCTCGAAGACGACCATGGAGGCCACCACGTCCTCGCCCTGGAGGTGGGAGATGTCGAAGCACTCGATCCGCAACGGGGCGGAGTCAAGGCCGAGCGCCTCGGCAATCTCCTCCAGGGCTCGCGAGCGGGTGGTCAGATCACTGGCGCGCTTGGTCTTGTGCAGAGCCAGCGCCTGCTGGGCGTTGCGCTGGACCGTCTCCATCAGGTCCCTCTTGTCGCCGCGCTGCGGCACGCGCAGGGAGACGTTCGAGCCGCGGCGGTCGCCGAGCCACTGGGTGACGGCGGCGGGGTCCTCGGGCAGGGCCGGGACGAGGACCTCCTTGGGGACGGCGTCGCCGCTCTCCTCGCCGTACAGCTGCTGCAGTGCGTGCTCGACCAGTCCGCCGGCGTCGACGGCCTCGACCTTGTCGGTGACCCAGCCGCGCTGGCCGCGCACCCGGCCGCCGCGGACATGGAAGATCTGCACCGCGGCTTCGAGCTCGTCCTCGGCGAGCGCGATCAGATCCGCGTCCGTGGCGTCGCCGAGCACGACGGCGTTCTTCTCCAGGGCGCGCCGGAGGGCCTGTATGTCGTCGCGCAGCCGTGCCGCCTTCTCGTACTCCATTTCCTCTGCCGCCTCGTTCATCCGCTGCTCCAGGCGGCGGATGTACGTGCCGGTGCGGCCGGCCATGAAGTCGCAGAACTCCTCGGCCAGTTCGCGGTGCTCCTCGGGGGTGACCCGGCCCACACAGGGGGCCGAGCACTTGCCGATATAGCCGAGCAGGCAGGGGCGGCCCTTCTGCACGTGGTTCCGGAACACCCCTGCGGAGCAGGTGCGGACGGGGAAGACGCGGAGCATCAGGTCGACCGTCTCGCGGATCGCCCAGGCGTGCGCGTACGGCCCGAAGTAGCGCACGCCCTTGCGCTTCGCGCCACGCATGACCTGGACCCGCGGGAACTCCTCGTTGAGGGTGACGGCCAGGTGGGGATAGCTCTTGTCGTCCCGGTACTTGACGTTGAAGCGGGGGTCGAACTCCTTGATCCAGGAGTATTCCAGCTGAAGCGCCTCCACCTCGGTGGAGACGACCGTCCACTCCACCGAGGCCGCCGTGGTGACCATGGTGCGGGTGCGCGGGTGGAGCCCGGCCAGGTCCTGGAAGTAGTTGGCCAGGCGCTGGCGCAGGCTCTTCGCCTTCCCGACGTAGATCACCCGGCGGTGCTCGTCGCGGAACCTGTAGACCCCCGGGGAGTCGGGGATCTCCCCCGGCTTGGGGCGGTAGGTGGAGGGGTCGGCCATATGGCCCACCCTACTTGCGGGCAGTGACAACGGGGGCCGCCGTCTCCGCCTTCCCGGCCCTGGGGCACAGGGTGTCAGGGGGCGTGGCGCACCGCCCCTTCCGCCCCCTGGGTCCCTTCCACCGCTTGGTGCCCGACCCGTGCCCTGATTCCGGCCGTGCGGTGACCGCGCAGCCGCGCACGGGGACCGGGCGACGGCCGCACCCGCCCCGGCAGCCGCGGCGGGCAGAGCCGTGGCGGCGGACGGGCGCGGCTCCGCCTGACGGGGTCGACGCGGGCAGAGCGCACGGTGCGGCGGCGGCGACGGCTGCGGCGGACAGCCGTCTGAGGCGTCAGGCGCTCAGGCGTCAGGCGCTCAGGCGTCGGGCGTTCAGGCGTCGGGCGTTCAGGCGTCGGGGCCCGCGATCAGTTTGCCGCCCTCCGCCCTGACCGGGACCTCGGGCAGCGGCACGGTCGCCGGTCCCTTGAGCGCCTTGCCGGTCGTGCAGTCGAAGCGGCTCCCGTGGCAGGGGCAGTTGCCCTCCGTGCCCTCGACCTTGTCCAGAACACAGCCCGCATGTGTGCACTGCGCGCTGAAGGCCTTGTACTGCCCCTCGGCCGGGCAGCTCACCACCAGCCGCTGCTCGCGGTAGAGCTTGACCCCGCCCACGGGAACGGCGTCGGCGGCGCCGAGGTCGACGGGCGCCGTAGGAGTGGGCGTCTGGGCGTGGCCCAGCTTCGAGTCGGTGGAGCAGGCAGCCGCTCCCAGCCCGGCCACGCCCGCGAGGGCTGCGCCTTTCAGCACGGTGCGGCGGGAGGAGGGCTGCGCGGGCATGGGGGTCTCCACGGTTCTGGCGGGGTGAGACGCCTGTCGTCGCACCGGCAGGCAGAACCTGACGATACCGGGCGAGTCCGGCGCTCCTCGGGTCGGGGCCCGGCTCCTCGGCCGCCGACGGCGGGCCCGCGTCGTCGGCGGCCCGTCGGCGGCGGCTACGGCAGGCCTGCTGTCCGGGCGGCGGATGGGCTACGTTCGGGCTGTGATCGTCGTCGCCGGAGAGTCCCTGATCGACCTGGTCCCCCGAGAGAACGGCAGCCCTCTGTCCCCGCTGCTGCCCCGGCCCGGCGGCGGCCCGTACAACACCGCCGTCGCTCTGGGCCGGCTGGGCGCCGAGGCCGCGTTCTGCTCCCGTGTGTCCACCGACCCCTTCGGCGACGCGCTGCTCGACGGACTGCGCACGGCGGGTGTCGACGTCTCCCTGGTGCAGCGTGGACCCGAGCCGACCACGCTGGCGATAGCCGCTGTGGGCACCGGCGGCTCCGCAAGCTATGCCTTCTATGCGGAGGGCACCGCAGACCGCCTCTTCGAACTGCCGCCGCGGCTGCCCGAAGCGGTCCGGGCGCTGGCCGTCGGGACCTGTTCGCTGATGCTGGAACCGGGGGCCACGGCCTATGAGGCGCTGCTGCGCAGGGAGGCCGATCGCGGCGTGTTCACCCTGCTCGACCCCAACGTCAGGCCGGGCCTGATCCCCGACGCCGACGCCTATCGGGCGCGCTTCACCGGCTGGCTGCCCTCCGTGTCGCTGCTCAAGGTCTCCGAGGAGGACGCCGCCTGGCTGGGCGGGCCGCCCGCCGGGGCGGCCTCCGCGCCCCCGGCCGTGGTGGTGACCCGGGGCTCGCGGGGGCTGTCCGTACGGACCCGGGCCGGACTGGAGGCGTCCGTGCCGGGCGTGGCGGTGCCGGTGGCCGACACGATCGGCGCGGGCGACACGGTGAACGCGGCGCTCCTCCATGCCCTCGCGGCCCGCGGCGCTCTTGCCCCGACCGCCCTGGACACGCTGGACGCCGACGGTTGGCGCGAGGTGCTCGGCTTTGCCGCCCGTGCGGCCGCGATCACCTGCTCCCGCACCGGCGCCGAGCCGCCGTACGCCTGGGAGCTGGAGGCCTAGTAGTGCTTGGTCAGATCCGTAGCGGTGCGGGTATGTCGCGATGGCAGGTGGGGCAGGCACCGGTCCAGAGAGCGAGGAGTGTCTGCAGCTCGCGGACGACTTGGTAGAGGCTCAGGCCGGCGCCGCGTCTTTTGGGGCCCGGGCCAGTCGTTGCAGGGTGCAGAAGGCG
>NZ_JARWBG010000016.1:0-140387 GCF_029846775.1 Streptomyces chengmaiensis | reverse complement strand
CCCGGAATACGGAACCGTGGCCAGTTCGGCGTCGCCGGGCTGGGCCGACAGCGTGGTGGAGATCCCCACCACGTAGTGCAGGCCGCGGGCTTTCAGGCCGAGCCGGAACGCGGCAGCGTCGCCGTATCCGGCGTCCGCGATGGCCAGCGGCACTTCGATTCCCCAGGAGCGTGTCTCGTCGACCATGTCCAGGGCCAGCTGCCATTTCTCCACATGACCGATGTCGTCGGGGATGTTGCAGGATGTGCGGCGGGCGACCTTGTCCGGGTCCGCTTTCGGCGAGGCGGGGTCCCAGCTCGGGGGCAGGAACAGGCGCCAGTTGACCGCCGCCGAGGCGTGATCGGATGCGAGGTGCAGTGAGACGCCCACCTGGCAGTTGGTGACCTTGCCCGCGGTGCCGGTGTACTGCCGCGACACGCACGCCGAGGCGTTGCCGTCCTTGAGGAACCCGGTGTCGTCGAAGACCAGCGCGGTCGGCCGGATCTCTGTTTCCATCCGCCAGGCGAGACGGGCCCGGATGTGGGCCGGATCCCACGGGCTGGTGGTGATGAAGTGGGCCAGGGCCTGCCGGTTGCCGTCCTCCCCGAGCCGAGCGGCCATCGGCTCGACCGACTTGCGTTTGCCGTCGGTCAGCAGTCCCCGCAGGTAGACCNTCCGCCAGGCGAGACGGGCCCGGATGTGGGCCGGATCCCACGGGCTGGTGGTGATGAAGTGGGCCAGGGCCTGCCGGTTGCCGTCCTCCCCGAGCCGAGCGGCCATCGGCTCGACCGACTTGCGTTTGCCGTCGGTCAGCAGTCCCCGCAGGTAGACCTGGCCCCACCGGCGCTGGTCGTTTCTCGCGAACGGCTCGAACATCTCCGCCGCAAACGCCTCCAACTCACCACGCGCCAAAGTCATCTCGTCCGGAGTCACACCCACTCAACGCCACACCGGGCCCGAAGGACACGCACCAGGACAACCAACCTGACCAAGCACTACTAGGGTCCGGCCGGGCGCACCAGCCCCGTCTCGTAGGCGAAGACCGCCGCCTGCGTCCGGTCGCGCAGGCCGAGTTTGACCAGAATCCGGCTCACATGCGACTTCACGGTCTGTTCCGCCACGATCAGCTGTGCGGCGATCTCCGCATTGGACAGTCCCTGGGCGATCAGGGACAGGACCTCCGTCTCACGCTCGGTCAGATCGGCGATGCGCTCCTTGAGCGGGGAGCGCGGCGGGCACGCCAGCCGCGAGAACTCGCTGATCAGTCGTCGTGTGACGCTCGGAGCGAGGAGTGCCTCTCCGGCCGCCACCACCCTCACGGCACCTGCGAGTTCGGCGGCGGAGGCGTCCTTGAGCAGAAACCCGGAGGCTCCGGCGCGCAGGGCGTCGTACACATACTCGTCCAGATCGAAAGTGGTGAGGACGAGCACCTTGGGCGCTCCCTCCGTGTCTCCGCCTCCGCCCCTGATACGGCGGGTGGCCTCGATGCCGCCGCACCGCGGCATCCGGATGTCCATCAGCACGACGTCGGGAGCGAGTTCCACGGTCTTGGCGACGGCGTCGAGCCCGTCGACGGCCTGACCGACGACCTCGATGCCCTCTTCGGCGTTGAGCAGCACGGTGAAGCCCTGGCGGACCATCATCTGATCGTCGGCGACCAGCACGCGGATCGTCACAGAGCGCCTCCTGCCGTGGCGGCGCTGGGCTCGCGCGTGCCGTCCGGGAGGATCGCGGTGACGTCGTAGCCGCCGTTCGCCGTGGGTCCTGCGGCCAGTTCGCCGCCCAGCATGGCCGCCCGCTCCCGCATCCCGGGAAGTCCGTGTCCGAGGCCTGTCGCGGTGGGCGCGCGGCGGGCGGGAGCGGAGTTCACCACCTGGACGGTGATCTCCGACGGGTGGTAGGCGATCGCGACGCGCACCGCGGCGCCGGGTGCGTGCCGCATGGCGTTGCTGAGCGCCTCCTGCACGATCCGGTAGGCCGACAGACCCACGCCCGGCGGCAGGGGGCGCGGCGATCCGGTCGTCTCGGCGGTGACGGTGAGCCCGGCGCCCCGCACGGTGGCGACCAGTTCGTCCAGACGGTCGAGCGTGGGCTGAGGGGCGTGCCGCCCGCCCTCGGCGGAGGGGTCCTGTGCGCGCAGGACGCCCAGGATGTGGCGGAGTTCGGTCAGCGCCTCGACCGCGCCGTGGCGTATGCCGGCGAGGTTCTCCGTGAGCTCGCGGGGCGGGTCCTCGACAAGATGCCGGGCGACCTGCGCCTGAATGGAGATGACCGACATGTGGTGGGCGACGACGTCGTGCAGTTCCCGGGCGATCCGCCCGCGTTCCTCCAGGAGGGTGCGCCGGGTCTGCTCCTCGGCGGTGAGCTCCTCCTGTTCGGCGAGGCGTTCCCGGGCCACCCGGCTGGTGCGCAGCGAGACGCCGACCACCGCGGCGATGGTGAAGGGGATGGCGCCGCCGATGACGGTCAGGTTGTGGTCGTGACCGCTGAGGGCGGCGTTGGCGGCTCCCGCCAGCAGGGTCAGGGCCGGTGCCGCGATCGCCCCGAGGGGTCTGATCCGCAGGGCGAGCAGGAACAGAACCAGCGTGTGCAGGGCGATGCCCGCGATGCTCCAGGGCCACGGCGTGCCCGCGCCGACACGTCCGTCCGCGCTCAGGGCGGTCAGGAAGAGCGCCGCCGTGGACAGCTGCCAGGCGGACGCCGGGCGGTACAGGGCGAGGCAGACGGCGGCCGACTGGAGGACGCCGAGCAGCCACAGGGTCGCCGAGGGCGATGACCCCTGGACCGCATGGGCGTTGACGTTCCACAGGCCTACCAGTACGGCGAACAGCACGGCGTGGCCGTGCGGCAGCCAGCCCAGCCAGGCGTGCCGGGGCAGCGGTGCGCGCCGTGTCGTCCACAGGTCCGCGAGCCCCGCGGCGTGCGGCAGCAGGCGGCGCACCGCCGTGCCCGGCCGCTGTGCGTCGTCTTCCGCTGTCACATGGATCACCCTAGGCCCCGTTCTGACGTGGTCTGCAGCAGGGACGTTAGAGACAGGACCAGGCCGGCCGCATCACGCCGTGGAGTGCACCGTCGCCTGGCTCTTGAGTACGACGGGACTACCGGGCAGGGGTCGGCGGGGAGACGGCCGCGTGTCGGGCGGGGCGGCGCTCGTTCGCCGGTCATGGATCGCTGATCGCGTGTGTCCCGCCGGGCCGGCGCCGGAGCGCTGTGCTGCCTGCTGTCGTTGTCCGCCTTCCTGGCCGGGGGTCCGCACCGGCCGCCGCGGCGGACCGTGCCGCGGAGGGCATCGGCTATGTCGCCCTGGGGGACTCGTACTCCGCCGGGGTGGGCGGCGTCCCGGCCGTGTGATTCCGGCCGCCGTGGCCGGCCTCGAAACCTGTGTCATACATGTGTTCCTCCATGGATGCGCAGGTCAGGGGATGTGCCTCGGGCGGCTGGATCATTGCGGCGGTCGAGGGGAAACGTTGCTGCCCGGGACCCCGGCTGTCAGCATTCCGGAGCGCGCACGATGCGGCGGCCGGGGCAATGGGCCAGAACCCGGCCGAGCCCCCCACCCGTTGGTTCTGCCCGTGGGACGACCAACTAAGGAGTGCTCACCTCATGGTGCGATCGAAACTGCGGATGCTGCTGCCCGGTGCCGTGGGCGCCTTCGCTCTGCTCGGCGCCGCCGTCTCCCCCGCCACGGCCGCGCCGGACGCCGCCGCGGCCGATGCCTCGTCCGGCGCCGCTGCCGCCGCCTTCTGGTCCTGCACGGTTCCGTCCGGCTATGTGTACACGAACACCCGCTCCACGCTGAGCTGTTCCTCGAGCGGATTCAGAACCCAGTACTATGTGCAGCCGCCCAAGGACGGTCTGTGGGCGTGCAGGACGGCGTCCGGCTTCACTTACACGAACACGAAGTCCACTCTGGACTGCTCCACCGGCAGCGGATTCCGCACCAAGTACTACCTCAAGACCCCCAAGACCGGTCTGTGGGCCTGTACGGTGCCGTCCGGCTTCACCTACACGAACACGAAGTCCACTCTGGACTGCTCCACCGGCAGCGGGTTCCGCACCAAGTACTACCTGCGGGCGCTGTGACCGACGGCTGACCGCGCGGGGTGCGGCGCCGGGCCGGATGTCCGGCCGGGCCGCACCCCGTGCGCGTACGGCTGCCGCCCGCCGTGTCAGCTCCCGTTGAAGGTCGGCTTCCGCTTCTCCAGGAAGGCGTTCATGCCCTCCTTCTGGTCGTGTGTGGCGAAAAGCGCGTGGAAGGTGCGGCGTTCGAAGAGGAGCCCGTCCCGCAGACCCGTCTCCAGTGCGCGGTGCACGGCCTCCCGGGCGGCGAGGACGGCGGGTCTGCTGAAGGAGGCGATGGTCTCGGCCGCGGTCCGCGCCTCTTCGGCGAGCCGGTCGGCGGGGACGCACCGCGAGACCAGGCCGGTGCGTTCGGCTTCGGCGGCGTCCATGGTGCGGCCCGTGAGGATCATGTCCATGGCCCGGGCCGTGCCGATGCGGCGGGTCAGCCGCTGGGTTCCGCCGATGCCCGGGATGACGCCGAGTCTGATCTCGGGCTGGCCGAAGACCGCCGTGTCGGCGGCGATGATCAGGTCGCACATCAGGGCGAGTTCGCATCCGCCGCCGAGAGCGTGGCCGGCCACGGCGGCGATTTTCGGGGTGCGCAGGGCGGCGAACGTCTCCCAGCCGGCGAAGTGGTCGTCGGCGGCCATCTCGACCGCCGTCTTGGGGGCCATCTCGGCGATGTCGGCCCCAGCGGCGAAGGCCCGCTCGGATCCCGTGATCACAAAGCACCCGATGCCGGGGTCGCTGTCGTACGGGGTCAGGGCGTCGTTGACCTCCTCCATCAGCTCGCTGCTCAGCGCGTTGAGCACACGGGGGCGGTCGAGGGTGACGGTGACGACCCGGCCGGTGCGCCGCACCCGGATGGTGCGGTAGGCGCGGCCGTCGGAAGGATCGGTCATGGGTGTGTCTCCTTGTCGGGTGATCAGATCGTCGGGGCGTCGGGGCGTCGGGTGACCGCCGGTGGCCGGGACCGGTGGTGGCCGGGGCCCGCGGTGGCCGGGTCGTCGAGTCGGCGGGGATGCGGGGATGTCAGGAATCCCAGATGGCTCCGTAGGCGGGGATGCCGAGCCGCTCCATCCCGTGGACGACCTGCCAGGTGAGCTTCTTGTTGGAGATGCAGATCACCGCCTCGGCGTCGAACTCCCGGAAGGCGGCGTAGGCGAGGCGCACCATGTCCGGCTTGCCGCTCTCGGTGGTGTCCCAGATGACCGCCTCGGGCTGGGCGGCGAGGATCTCGTCGACCAGCCGGTCGCCGTAGGTCTCACGCGGGGCGCGGGTTGCCCAGACCAGCCGGGAGGGCACCTCGGCGGCCAGCAGATGGGGCAGGACGGGTCCGATGCCGCTGCCGGTGGACACGTAGACGACCTTGCGGAAGAGGGTCTCCACATTGGCCACTCCGGCCGTGGTGATGCCCTTGACCCAGACATGGGACGGCCGGTCGTCGATGAACGCCCCGGTCCAGTCGCCGGCCCGGGAGACGGTGAGACGGAAGCCGCTGCGGCCGGGCGTGGGCACATTGGCGAAGGAGTGCCACTCGGTCAGCGGGCTGCGGCTGATCGCGGTGGAGGACCCGGCGAACGGGGTCTCCCCGTGGTCGAAGCGGGCGATCGCCACATGCCGCGACGGCCGTTCGATGCTGACGGGCACCTTCCGCAGCCGCAGCCAGGGCAGGGCGACGCTCAGGGTCAGCAGGGCCAGCACCCATACGCCGGGGTCGGCGAGCGGCGGTGCGGAGCGGGCGCGCAGCGACAGCAGGGTCTGGGCCCACAGCAGGGCGAGCGCCGCCCAGCCGCCGAACCGGTGGCTGCGTTCGAACAGGTCGTGGCGGCGTGCGCGCAGCGGCGGCAGTGCGAGGGCCACCACGGCGATCAGCAGCACCAGCAGCGCGTAGGAGACGGCCAGCAGGCCGGCGGGCGCGCCGTCCGCGGTCAGCGCGGCGACCTGGGCGACGAACCATCCGGTTCCCATCAGGGCGCCGCCGACGTGCAGCCCGCCGAAGTGGTACACCTTCGCGAGGGTCCAGCGGATGCGCAGCGGCCAGTGCAGGGGGGCGGCGGTGGCGACGCGGAAAAGCAGGTTGATGACGTACTGCTGGCGGACGAGTACGGCGAGCGCGACGTTGGCGAGGGCGAAGCGGCCGAGGGTGTGGGCGTCCGGGGCCGCCTGCCCGCCTCCGGCGGCGAACTGCGCAGCGGCCGGCACCAGGTTGACGGCCACGACGAGGGCGATCAGCCGGTTGTAGTGCATCAGCCGGGGGTGTTTCCAGATCCGGCGCAGAGGGTGTACGGGCGCGGGGAGTGCGATGTCCTGGGGACGCAGCCGGGGTCGCAGCCGGGGCGGGGTCGTCACCGTACGGCCTCCTCTGCCTCCGCGGCGCGGATGTGTTCGGCTACGGGGTCTGGCTCCGGATGCACGGCGCGGTGCTGCTCGGCCAGTCCGCGCAGCGCCGCCTTGTCGATCTTCCCGCGGCTGGTGCGGGGCAGTCGGGGGAGGATGTGCACCGCGTCGGGGACGCAGTAGTACGGCAGCGCCGCGGCGACGGCCTGCCGTGCGGTCTGCGGGTCGGGGCCGCCTCCGGAGCTCTCCCGGGCGATGAAGGAGACGAGCGTCCGGGAGTCCAGTTTGAGGGTCGCGGCGCGTACACATCCGGGCAGGGCTTCCAGTACGGCCGAGACCGCGTCCAGTTCGACGCGGAAGCCGCGGATCTTGACCTGGTCGTCGGTGCGCCCCAGGATCTCCAACTCGCCGTCGGCGGTCCAGCGGCCCAGATCGCGGGTTCGGAACATCAGCCGCCCGCCGCCGAGGAACGGGTCGGGCGCATAGCGCTGTGCGGTCAGCTCGGGGTTGTCGAGATAGCCGGCGGATATCCCCGCGCCTCCGGCCCATATCTCGCCCGTCTCGCCGGGCGGCAGGGGCCGGCGGGCGGCGTCGAGGACGTAGACGGTGTTGTTCGGAGTGGGGCGGCCGATGGTGAGTCGGGGTGCGGACGGGGTATGGCGCTGCATGGTGTTGACGATGGTGGTCTCGGTCGGGCCGCAGGAGTTGTAGAAGACGGCGCGGGCGGCCCATCGGTCGGCCAGTGCGCGCGGGCAGGGCTCCCCCGCCACGGCGACGACCCTGACCCGTTCGCAGTGTGCGGGGTCGACGGTGGTCAGGATGGTCGGGGTCGCGATCACCACATCGGCGCGGCGGACGGTTTCGGCGATGTCCCGGCCCCTGATGAGCAGGGTCGCGCCGCGGCCGAGGGCGCCCAGGATCTCCCAGGCGGCCATGTCGAAGGCGATGTTCAGGATCTGGCTGACGCGCTGTCCCGGCCCGATGCCGAGGCCGCCGGGCTCGGTGAGCAGCAGATTGCACACATTGCGGTGGGTCACCACGACGCCGTTGGGCGGCCCGGTGGTGCCGGAGGTGAACAGCACATAGCAGGCGTCGTCCCCGGTCGGCGCGGCCCCGGCGGGCCGGCGGGCGTCCGGGGCGGGAAGGGGGCCGGCTGCCGCCGTGTCGACCTCGATCACCGAGGGGACCGCCCGGAGCGGCGTCAGCCGCCTGTGGTCGGAGGTGGTGAGCACGACACGGGCCCGCGTGGTCCCCAGTACGTGGCGGAGCTGTTCGGCAGGGGTGATGCGGGCGTCGAGCGGCACATAGGCGGCCCCGGCCTTCAGCGCCGCGAGCAGCCCCACGAGCAGCGGGATGCCGCGCCGGGCGACGACCGGCACCAGGTCTCCCCCGCCGATCCCGGCCGCCGACAGCAGCCCGGCCAGCCGGTCCGCCTGCCGGTCCAGTTCTCCGTAGGTGATCGACATGTCGCCGTGTTCGGCGGCGACGGCGTCGGGGCGGGCCGCGGCCTGCGCCTCGAAGGCGTGGTGGATGCAGTCGTACGGGAGGGCGACGGCCGGGCCGTGTCCCGGGCCGGGCGGCAGCCCCCTTTCCGGCCACACTGGTCCCGGCACCGCTGGTCCCGGCACCGCTGGTCCCGGCGTCCGTGGTTCCGGTTCGGCTGATCCCGGCTCCGCTGCGGGCCGCGGAGCGCCGAGGGACGCCGCGGGGACGCCGTCGTCCCGGCCGTCGGGATCCGGGCCGGTGCGGAGCGGAGTGTGCTGATGGGTCGTCACGTGGTGATCCCCTCTGGTGGAGACATGCCGGGGACGGCGTGGAGACATGGCGAAACAGGCCGCGCCGAGCGGGCCGGCCGGGCGCTGGAGCCCGCCCCCAGCCCACACGAGCCGCCCGGGGCGGCCAAGGAGAACCCGGCCGCCGTCACAGTTCCGTAAGAGCCTTCGCACGCGGACGGGGAGCAGCCCGCGACGGGCGCCGTGTGCGGGCATGCGTCGGACATGGCGGATCTCGCGGACCGGCTCAGGCGGCAGAAGGCCGCGGCCGCCCCAAATGACGTGGGAGGCCGGTGGACGGCGAAGACCGGGCTCGGGGGTGCGCGACGCCTCGGATGTGCCGGTGCGCCGTCGCCGCCGGAGGGCTGCCGTGCGCTCAGGCGCGGGGATGCTCCCCGGAGTCCGGCGCGCCGGCCGGGCGGTCCGCGGCCGCCAGGGCCGGTGCGAGGGCGGAGCGGACTCCGGTGAACCAGACGTCGAGGTCGAGCAGCACGGGCAGCGCCGGATCGTCGGGGTCGGGCGGGCCCGCGGGTTCGGCGGGTTCGGGGTGCGGCGTCTTAGGGGGGCGGCCGGCGAGGAGACGGTCGCCGAGACGGGTGCATGTGCCGGCGAGGGCGGCGGCCGTCTGCCGTGCCCAGGTACGGGAGCGTGGGCCGGGGCCGCCGTCCCGGGGGCGCATGTCGTAGGGAAGCCAGTGGGCGCCGAGCAGGATCTGCCGGGCGGTCACGTCGACGGCGTGGAAGTCTGGGTGCGGCCCCTCCCGTGCGGTGCTGTGGGGTTCGCTCTGGTACTGGGCGAAGGACGCCTCGGCCAGCCGCAGGGCGTGCCGTGCCGCGAGCGTCGAGGGCGGCGGGCCCTCGGCGTCCGCGGGCGGCCTGAGGACCGCCGCCGTGGTCTCTTCGAGCAGCAGCGCGGTCGTGTGCAGCAGGCGTCCCATGGACCGGACCGTCTCCCTGCGTGCCCCGGCGGGCCAGGCGAGCAGTGAGCAGGCGAGGCCGATGACGCTGCCGGTGACCACGTCCAGCAGGCGGGTTTCGGCGAGCTGCCAGGTCACGGGGGCCAGTTGGGCGAAGGCGACCGAGACGACGAGGGTGAACAGGGCCTGGCCCCAGGCGGGGCCGAACAGGGCGCCGGCGGCGAAGGCCGTCAGCATCACCGGTGCGAGCAGGGCCGCGTACACGGGTCTGCTCGGCCCCGCCCCGATGATCAGGGCGGCTGCGGCGAGCGCTCCTGCGAACGTGCCGAGCAGGGCGGAGCGGACGGTAGACCACGTCTCGACGGCCGTGCTCCGGCCCAGGGTGAGCACGGCCAGCAGCACCCAGAAGCCGTGTTCGATGTCGAACGCGCCCGCGACGAGCCGCGCGGCGCACAGTCCCAGGGTGATCCGCACCGCGTTCTGGAACTGTACGGAGCTGCGGGTCAGATGGCCCAGCAGTCTGCTTCGCCACAGGGCGAGTGCGCCGGCGTCCGCGTACGAGAAGAGGTCGCTGTCCGGGAACAGCGGCCTGGGGCGGCGGCCGCCCCTGGCGACGTCGACGGCCGCCGCGAGGATGCGGGTGGTCTGCGCGGCGGCGAGCACCGCGGTACGGCGGCCCAGGACCTCCGCGGGGGGCCGTCCGCCGTCCGCCTCGTCGGAGTCCGCACGGGCCTGCTGAAACGTCTCGACCGCCGTACGCAGTTCCGGCGGGTCGCCGGAGTGCGCGCCGTACGGAGAGGGCGCGGAGGGGTGCCTGGCGGCGGAGGCGGTCCGGGCACAGGCGTCGGCGACGGCGGTGAGCAGGGCCGCGGAGGCCGGGTCCGGGCAGCGTGCGGCTCCGGGGGGCGCCGCCCGGATCATTGCGGCCAGCTGGCCGAGCAGAGCGCGCACCGCGCCCGCGGCATGGGAGAGGGCCCGGTCGGTGCGGGCCGCGGAGGCGGGCCGCTCGGCGGGCGGCACCTGTGACGGACGCAGCCGTTCGCCGGCGGCGGCCAGTTCGTCAGGCGTGGTCCCGCGCTGCGGGCCTGCGGGCGGCACGGCGGACAGCTGTTCCGCGGCCGTGCCCGCGAGGGCGGCCGCGTCGGCGAGCAGGCCACGGTAGGTGGCCCCCGGCGGCGGGACGGGCAGCAGGAACCGCTCGGAGGCGGTCAGCAGCAGTGCGCCGAGGGTGTAGCCGGCGAGCCTCTCCCACAGGGTGCCGGGCTCGTACGGGGGGAAGGAGGGGAGGATGTACAGCAGTTGCAGGCCGGGGGCGGCGCCCGCGGCACGGGGGCCCGCGACGGCGGCGAACGCCAGGCAGAAGCCGACGACGGCCATGCCGGCGACCGCGCTCCAGGTGTGGACGGCGAGCAACGTGCCGGCGGAGACGAGCACCCAGCCGAGGGGAAGCGTGACCAGGAGGACGGCCGCCCGCTGCCGGCCGGAGCCGGGGATCCTGGCGAGGAGGCCCATGGCGACGGCGCCGAACAGCGCGTACAGGGCCATCACGGGCCGGTCGAGGCCGTAGAGGCAGCCGTAGAAGCCCGCCGCGGCGGCCGCCGTGACGCGGACGCCGCCGTGGACCGCTTCCCTGCGGTCCGCCGGGGCTCTCGCGCCGGGGGCTGCGTGCGTCATTGCCTCATTGTCGGCCAGGGCGCGCTCCGCGGAAAGCCGTGATCGGGCGTCGCGCGTGTGCGGGCACGCCGCGGCCGGTCGCGCCCACGCGGAGGAGCCGCATCATCGATACGGCCCCACGCCCTCTTGTCAGGCCGGGGCCGAACCGGGCCGGATGTCGCCGGCCCCGCTCAGGTGCGTGCTCGGGCACGGCGGATGCGCCACGCGACGGCGAGTCCGGCCGCACAGGCGAGCACGGCGCCCGCCGCTGCGAGGTATGCGGCGGGGCCGGTCCCGGCGGCGGCATCGGGTGCGGCTGCCGCGGTCGCGGTCGCCGGCTCGTCGGGCCCGGCCGCGGGCGGGGCGGCGGAAGCGGCAGGTGGGGCGGCGGAGGCCGCGGGCGGGGCGGCCTCCGGCGGCGGGCTGCTCTGCGGGGCGGCCGGTGATGCGGGGGTTCCCGGGGAGACGGTGAGCTCCGCCTGGTCGCGGCCGAGCCCGGGGTGGCCCGCTTCCACGGTGACCGTCCAGCGGCCGGGCGGCAGGGCTTCGGCGGTGGTGTAGCCGGTGGCGGCGTCCTGGGCGGGGATCAGCTTCCATGGGCCGATGTTCTGTGTGCCGTCGGCGCTGACCGCGTTCACCGTGGCGGCGACGCGCCCCGCGACGGGATCGCTGTCGTTCTCCCAGGTGACGGTCGTCCGCACATGTCCGAAGGAATGTCCGGTGATCTCCACGTCCAGGGTGCCGCCATGGGCGAGGGCGGCGGGCGCGGCGGTCGTCGACAGGGCCTGCCCCGCCAGGGTGAGGGCGGCGGCAGCGAGCAGGGCTCTGCGCATGGCTGGGACTCCAGACGGTGTGGGTTCGGGCGGGCCGGCGGACGCACCGGGCGTCCGCCGGCCTGCACAGCAGGGACTGGCGCAGCCTCAGGAGGCCTTGTGGACCGTCCAGGTCTGCGCCGGGCCGCCCGTGGCGTGCTGCAGCTCGATGAGCCAGGAGCCGTAGTACGGGCGGTTGCTGACGCCGAGGACATAGCGGCTGCCGGCTGCGGTCACCGTGATGCCGCTGCCGCTGCGGGCGATCTTCCACCGCTGTGCGGGGACGTCGCGGCAGGGCTGCTGGGCCACCCACATGCCCGCGGCGGGCGTGCCGCCGGTCTGCAGGCACTTTCCGGAGACGGCGGAGCGGATGCGGTGGTGGCCGCCGCCCGCGTCGTCCATGTGCCACTGCTGCTGGGCGTACCCGTTGCGCTGCGAGCCGACGAGGACGGCGCCGGACGCCGTCTGGCCGCCCCACACCTCGGCGGCCGCTCCGGTGGCGCCGTTGGTCAGCAGATAGCGGACGCCGGGCGTGGTGGTCGTGCCGCCGCCGTTGCCGGGGGTGCGGAAGGAGAGCGCCTTGCCCCGGCTGCCGTCCCGGCCCGCGGCGTCGCGCACGGAGACGGCGAGGGTGTACTCGGTTCCCGGTGTCAGGTTGTAGATCCGGGCGCCGGCCGTGGTCACCCAGCCGAGGTGCCTGCCGTTCAGGAACAGCTGGTACCAGGCCGCGCCGTCGACGGGCTTCCATGACGCCATCGCCGAGTCGGGGGCGAGCTGGCCGACGCTCACGTCGGGCCCGGCCGCCGGTCCGCCGGTCGGCCCTCGTGTCGGGGTCGGGGTGGGCGTGGGGGTGGGCGTGGGCCGGGTGGTTCCCCTGTCCTTGATCAGGAACTGGTTGTCGGCGATGTTCCAGTGCGTGGCCAGATAGCTGCCGGGCCTGGGATCGGTGTGGAAGTAGTCGTCGTGGTTGCAGTCCAGACGGTTCTCGTATCCGCGGTCCTGGCAGACGCTGCGCATCCTGGGGTAGTACGGGCTGTCCGAGTAGCACATCACGTCCCACTCGTCCGTGCAGTGCGCCCCGCGGCTGGTGTTGGGCGCGCTGTTGTTGACCGCGCCCAGATTGTGGCCCAGTTCGTGCGCCGCGGTGTGGCCGCCCCAGCAGCCCGCGTCGGTGCGCCCGTAGGAGGGGCCGAAGTTGGACAGGTTGTTCTGGCCGGGGCGCTCGTCCCCCGCGAACGTGCCTATGCCGCAGTAGACGTTGGCGTCAGCGAAGATCATGTACTTGCGGTCGCGGCGGTCCAGGCCCTTCGCGGCCAGCGCCCGGTTGGTGGCGCTGAACTCGGCGAGCGCGGAGGCGGGCAGCTCGACGTTGAGGACGGTCGGCGTGCAGTCCGCGGCGGTGACATAGCGGATGTGCCGTACGCCGCCGGTGTCCTTGGCGCTCTCCGAGTAGATCAGGTCGGCGTCGGCGGCCCACTTCCGGAAGGACGGCAGATACTGCGCGTACCGGTCGCGACCGGGTGCGTGGACGTACACCGCCTGGACCCGGTTGCCCGTGGCGCCGTCGCCGTCGCAGCGGACGGTCTGCCCGGCAGGGCCCTGGGCCGGGGCGGACGTCTGCGTCGACGGGCGGTCGGCCGCGGGCGGCGGGCTCGTCTGCCGCGCGTCCTTCGCCGCGCGGGCGTCGAGCGCGGGGGCGCCGGCCTTCCTCGGCAGCTGGGGGTCCTCGGCGGGCGCCTCGGACGGCTGCGCGGGTGCGCTGTCCTGCGCGGGGCGGTCAGCGCCCTTGGCCGGGTCCGGTGCGGGAGCCGTCTGCTTGACGGCGGGCGGCGTGTCCTTGGATATGTCGACGCCCTTGGGGGGCGCGTCGGGCCCGTGGGTGCAGTGCCCCTCCGACGTGCGGTACACCCCGGTGCACGGGTCCTTCTCGGGGGCGGCCTCGAGCCCCTCGTAGACCATGCCCCGCTCGGGCTCGCCCTGCGGCACCTCGGTCAGCGGCTCGGGCTCCTTTTCGCGGGCGGGCTCCTCGGCGGGCTCGGGAGCGGCGGACGGCGTCGCGTCCGCGGAGTCCGCCTGGGCGAGCGCCAGCGGCCGCCCGGCATCCTCTCCCGGCTGTGTCACCTCGTAGGCAACGCCCCCCGCGACGGCCGCCAGGGCGACGGCGGCCGTGGCGAGCACCAGTCGGCGGGGCCTGCGGCGCGGCGGCTTCTGAAGTCTTCGTCGTCCGGACAAAAGACGGCACCTCTTCCTTGGTCAGGGGATGGGTGCGGGAAGCCTGCCAGAGCCGCCGACCTTGGAAATTCGGGCAAAAAGGGGCCGATGATCCGAATCCGTTCCGTTACCAGGAGTATGAAATTGATGAGCCGTCAAGATGCCTGCACACAAGGCGTGTTACGCGCGTCAACCCGAGGTTGTCTAGTCCTGTTTAAGGATGTCGTGATCTGATCGAAATAAACAGTCGAGGCTTTTGAACTTCCGTCAACCGCTGTTTTCACACGGTGAATTGACGTGATCACCAACCGTGCCGCTCCGCGCCGGAGCAGAAATGCGCGCCCCGCGGGGCGACACGGCGCACACGCGCGGCGTGCCGGAGCCGCGCCGACCGGCCGACCGCGCACGCCGGGCCGTAAGCTGGCCTCGTGCACGACGTGCCGTTGTGGTTGTGGATCGTCTTCGCCGCCATCCTGCTGGTGTCGCTGGCGGTCGATCTGCTGGCTCACCGGCAGGCACACGTCATCGGCTTCCGCGAGGCCGCCCTCTGGAGCGCGGTGTGGGTGGGACTCGCGGTCTCCTTCGGCGTCGTCGTCTTTCTGGTCGTCGGCCATTCGGCCGGGGTGGAGTACACCACCGCGTGGCTGCTGGAGAAGAGCCTGTCCGTCGACAACCTCTTCGTCTTCGCGCTGATCTTCGGCTACTTCCGGGTGCCCCGGGCCTATCAGCACCGGGTGCTCTTCCTCGGCGTGCTCGGGGCGCTGGTGTTCCGCGGCGTCTTCCTGGCAGCGGGGATCGCGGTGGTCAACCGGTTCACGGCTGTTCTCTTCGTCTTCGCGCTGATGCTGTTCTACAGCACCTACAAGATCGTCAAAGGCGAGGAGTACACGTTTGACCCGGACCGGAGCATCGCCCTGCGGCTGCTGCGCAAGGTGGTTCCCGTACGGGACGACTACGCGGGGGCGAGGTTCTTCGTCCGGGAGGCCGGACGGCGCGTCGCCACCCCTCTGCTCGCCGTGATCGCGGCGATCGAGGCGGCCGACCTCGTGTTCGCCGTCGACAGCGTCCCCGCCGTGCTCGCCGTCAGCGGCGACATGTTCATCGTCTACACGAGCAACGCCTTCGCCATTCTGGGGCTGCGTGCCCTGTACTTCCTGCTCGCCGGGCTGCTGGACCGCTTCCGTTATCTGAGCAGGGGGCTGGCGGTCATCCTCGCCTTCATCGGCGTCAAGCTGGTGCTGCAGGCCCTGCACAAGACCGTCGCCACGGCTGTCCCGGAGATCCCCTCACTCATCAGCCTCGCCGTCATCGTCACCGTCCTGTCGGCGTCCGTCGTGCTCAGCGTGGTGCGTCCGCCGGACGGGGGCCGGCCGGAGCGTCAGAAGGCGCGGCCGCGCCAGGAGTAGGACGAGGACAGCCAGGACGTGATCCGGCTGATGTCGGAGCTGGTGACGATGCCCACGAGCCTTCCCTGGTCCAGCACCAGCGCCCGGTGCACGGAGCTCGACTCCAGCGCGGGCAGGAGCTGCACGAGATCGTCGTCGGGGTGTGCTGTGGGCACGTCCTCCAGCGGGACCATCACCGCGGACAGGCCGGTGGCGGCGCGCCGGTCCTCGGGCACGTCGGCGGCGGCCTTGACCGTGACCAGACCGACCGGCCGCTCCTCGTCGTCGACGACCGGGAAGGCCGAGTGCCGGTACCGGTACGCGGGGCTGGCCAGAAACTCCGCCACGCTCGCGGAGACCGGGGCCGCCACGGGGTCGGGACCCATGGCCTGCCGCACCGCGATGCCGCCGAGCAGCTCCCGCAGCTTGGCCTCGCCGCCTTCTGCGGTCGCCATGGCGATGAGGAACCAGCCGACGATCGCCAGCCAGATCCCGCTGAGGGCGGCCCCGGCGATGGCCAGATAGACGCCGACGGCGACGAGCAGCCACCCCAGCGCGCGGCCCGCGCCCGCCGCGACCGCGGTCGCACGCAGCGGATTGCCGGTCCTGCGCCACACCAGCGCCCGCAGCAGCCGCCCGCCGTCCAGCGGAGCGGCGGGCAACACGTTGAACACGGCCAGCAGGATGTTGATCGCGGCGAGCCATGCCAGCACCTCCACCAGCAGCCCCGCACCGAACACGGAGGCCAGCAGGCCGGCCAGGAAGCCGAACGCCAGCCCGAGCAGCAGGCTGACCAGCGGCCCCACTCCGGCGATGCGCACCTCGGCCCCCGGTGTGGGCGCCTCGCTCTTCAGCCGTGCGATCCCGCCGAGCAGCCAGAGGGTGATGTCCTCCACGGACACCCCGTTGCGGCGGGCCACGACGGCGTGGCTCAGCTCGTGCGCCAGCAGGGACAGCAGGAAGACCACGGAGGCAGCCAGGCCGGAGAGGGCGTACAGCCACGCCGGGTGGTCGGGGTACGCCTCCGGGAACCGGGTCGCCAGCCCCACGGCGAGCAGCACCAGGATGACGAGGACGCTCCAGTGGACGCCGACGCGGATGCCCGCCAGACGCCCCAGCATGAATGTCGCCTTCACGGCAGGTACCTCCTCCCGACTCCAGTCTCCTTCCCCGTGCGGGTTTCCCGGCAGAGCCGCCCGGCCCTCCCGTACGACCGGGTGCGAGGGACGGCGGCGGCGGGCGCGGAGCGGGCGCCGGGGGGCGCCGGAGTGTCGCGGCGGGGGTGCGGTCCCGGCCGGTGGAGAGGGACGATGGTAGCCACGTGACCGGTGCGGTACGTGGCAGGTGCGGTGACGGCAGACCGGAAGGAGGGCGCCGATGAGCACGGCCGAGTCCTTCCCCGCCCCCGGCCCCGGTGGGGTGTCAAAGCCGCACGCCGCCGCCTCCGAGCCGGGCGGGCTGCTGGATGTGCTGAGCGTCGCCGCGGTGGTGCTGGACGCGCAGGGCCGGGTCGCGCTGTGGAGCCCGCAGGCCGAGGAGCTTTTCGGTTACACCGCCAAGGAGGCACTCGGCCGGTACGCGGGCAGACTGCTGGTCCACCCGGAGAACCTCCCGTTGATCCGCCGGCTGTTCGCGGAGGTCATGGCGGGCGAAGAGGGACGGTGGGCGGGGGGCTTCCCGGTACGCCACAAGGACGGCGGCACTCTGCTGGTGGAGTTCCGCAATATGCGGCTGCACGGCGCTCGGAAGGACTTCTACGCCCTGGGGCTGGCCACCGAACAGGGCACGCTGCGCCGCGTGGAGCGGGACCTGGCGCTGTCCACCCGGCTGATCTCGCAGTCCCCGATCGGCCTCGCGGTGGTCGACGCCGATCTGCGCTATGTCACCGTCAATCCGGCCCTGGAGCGCATCAACGGCCTGCCGGCCGCCGACCACGTGGGACGCCGGGTCCGGGAGGCGCTGCCGTTCCTGGACGCCGACGGCATCGAGTCGGCGATGCGCGAGGTGCTGGCCACCGGCGTGCCCCTGCTGGACCGGGAGTCCGTAGGGCGCACGCCGGCGGACCCGGACCGGGAACACGCCTGGTCGGTGTCCTACTACCGGCTGGAGGCCTCTAACGGGAAGGTGCTCGGCCTCGCCATCTCCGTGGTGGACGTCACCGAGCGTCACCGGGCGACGGCGGACGCCGCCCGGGCCAGAGCTCGCCTGGCGACGGTCGCCGACGCCTCCATCCGCATCGGCACCACGCTCGACCTCGACCAGACGGCCCGTGAGCTGGCCGATGTGTCGGTTCCCGAACTGGCCGACGTGGCGGCGGTGGATGTGCTGGACTCCATCCTCGACGGCCGCTCGCCCGGCGCCCGCGAGCCGGGTCCCGCGGTGTTCCGAGCCCTCGCGGTGGCCGCCTCGCACTCCGGCGACGCCGTGCGCGCCGCCGACCCGCCCGGACAGATCGCCCGCTATGAGGCCGACCGGCTGGTCACCGCGTGTGTGCAGAGCGGACGGCCGGTGCGAGTGCCCAGGGTGGCGGAGGGCGATCTGCCGCGGATCGCCCGCTCTCCGGAGGCGGCGTCGCTGCTGGCCTCCGCCGGTGTCCACTCGTATATGGCGGTGCCGCTGATCGCCCGCGGCGAGGTCCTCGGCGCACTGGACCTCAAGCGCACCCGCCACGCGGAGCCGTTCTCGGCGGAGGACGAGATCCTGGCCGGTGAGCTGGCCGCGCGGGCCGCCGTGTGCATCGACAACGCGCGCTGGTACGGGCAGCTGCGCAGCACCGCCCTGAAGCTGCAGCACAGCCTTCTCCCCCAGCAGCCGCCCGACCAGCCCGGCCTGGAGGTCGCCTACCGCTACCAGCCCGCCCAGGCGGCCAGCGAGGTGGGCGGCGACTGGTTCGACGTGATCGCGCTGAGCGGCGACAAGACGGCGCTCGTCGTCGGCGATGTGATGGGCAGCGGCATCGACGCGGCCGCCGCCATGGGACAGCTGCGCACGGCCACCCGGACCCTGGCCGAGCTGGACCTCGACCCCGCCGAGGCACTGCGCCACCTCGACCGCATCACGGACCGCATGGGACAGCCCATCACCACCTGCGTCTACGCGGTCTACGACCCGCACCGCGGCCGGTGTCTGATCTCCAGCGCCGGGCATCTGCCGCCCGTGCTGCTGCGCCCGGACCAGGGCCCCGAGCTGCTGCGGCTGCCCACCGGCGCGCCCCTGGGCGTGGGCGACGTCGAGTTCTCCACCACCGCGTTCGCCCTGCGCCCCGAGGACGAACTGGTCCTCTACACCGACGGCCTGGTCGAGACCCGGGACCAGGCCATCGACGTCCGGCTGGAGGCGCTGATCGACGTCCTGTCCGGACGCCGGCTGTCGCTGGAGCGTACCTGCGACGTCCTGCTGCACTCCATGCGGCGGCCGGGCGACCACGACGACGTCGCCCTGCTGATCGCCCGGGTGCGCAGCGGGCTGCGGACCTGAGGACGGGGTGCGGTTGCCGCCGGAGCACCGACCCACGCAGGCAACATCGCCGCGGGGTCGCCGACGCCACGCCCTACACACATCTGCTGCCGGGCCCAGGCGTGTTAGGCGCGACCCGGCTGCCGCGCACGGGCGGCCCTGCCCCTGCGCACCCGCCTCCACCGGCTGTCGTCCGGGCAGCCGGTGGAGGCGGCCGTTGAGCACGTCGGCGCGGCCTTACGTACTTCCGCGGGCAGGCAGCAGTCGCCCCCGTGGAGGTTCCCCATGGCCGAATCCGGCAGCAACGTCACCGACCTGTTCCGTGCGTCGACGGCGCACAGCCCCTCCTTCGCGGCGCTGAGCAGGGCGGCCGGAGACGGGCGGGAGCTGGTCGACTTCTGCATCCCGTGCAACCCCTACTTCCCCACTCCGGAGATCTTCGCCGAACTGGGCCGGCGGCTGCGGGAGATCCTCACCTACTATCCGAGCAGCGCGGACACCATCACCGCGGAGCTGTCCTCCGTCCTCGGGCTCAATCCGCAGACCGTCGCCATGGGCAACGGCTCCACCGAACTGATCACCTGGATCGACCATCTGCTGGTGCGGGACTCGCTCGCCGTGCCGGTGCCGACGTTCGGCCGGTGGACGGACCAGCCGATGGAGACGGGCAAACGCGTGGACATGTTCCCGCTGCCCGAGACGGCGGGCTATGCGCTCGATCCGGCCGCCTTCGTCGACTTCGTGCGCGCCCGCGGTTCCCGCACCGCCGTGATCTGCAATCCGAACAACCCGGACGGCGGCCTGCTGCCGCGCCGTCAGGTCCTGGCCCTGCTGGACGCCCTGCACGATCTGGACCTGGTCGTGGTGGACGAGTCGTTCCTGGAGTTCGCCGACGCCGAGCCGGACCCGAGCGTGGCCGCGGAAGCCGTGCTGCGCCCGAACGCGGTGGTGCTGCGCAGCCTGGGCAAGAACTTCGGGCTGCACGGCGTACGGTTCGGCTATCTGGTCGCCAACCCGGGGCTGGCGGGCCGGGTGCGTGCCGCGCTGCCGAAGTGGAACCTCAACTCGTTCGCGGAGACCGTGGTGTTCCTGCTGAAGGACCACCGCGAGGAGTACGAGCACAGTCTGCGGCTGGTGCGCCGGGACCGCCAGGAGATGATCTGGCAGCTCAGCCGGCTCACCGGGCTGACCGTCCATCCCTCCCAGGGCAACTTCGTGTACGTACGGCTGCCGGAGGCGGTGGACGGTGCGGAGCTGCGCGACCGGCTGCTCCAGGAGCACGGGGTGCTGGTGCGGGAGTGCGGCAACAAGATCGGCAGCTCCAGCCGGCATCTGCGGCTGGTGGTGCGACCGCAGGAGGATGTGCGGCGGCTGCTGGCGGGACTGGAGCAGACGCTGTACGGCGCTCGGAACGGTTCCGCCCCGCAGCCCCTGCCGGCCCCGTACCCGCTGCCCGCCGCCCATCCGCTGCCGGCGGCGCACAGCACCGGCACGGCGGCGTACGGCACCGGCACGGCGGCCGTGGACCGCCTCCTCACCGGAGCGTAGGCGGCGCGGCGGCGAGCGCCGGTCAGGCGGGGCCCGCGGGCTCGGCGCTGCCGCCGGAGCGGGCGGCTCAGCGCAGCAGAGGTCCGTCGGCGAGCGGGAGCGCGGCCCCGGCGGCGAGCCCGAGAACCAGGGAGGCCGTCGCGGCGGCACAGGCGGCCGCGGCGGCCCAGGTTCCGGACGGGGCCAGGACGGTGCGGAGCCGGTCCTCGTCCCCCGCGGGGCGGAAGCAGGGGGCGAGCCAGCGCAGATAGTAGAACAGCGAGGCGACGGTGTTGACCGCGGCGAGGGCCGTGAGCCAGGTGTAGCCGCCGTCGACGGCGGCGCTGAAGACCTCCAGCTTGCCGATGAACACGGCGGTGGGCGGGGTGCCGACGAGGCCGAGCAGGCATACGACCAGGACGGCCGCGAGCGCGGGGCGGCGGCGGGCGAGCCCGCGGTAGTCCTCCAGCCGCCGGGCGTGCGGCAGTTCGGCGACCACGGCGAAGGCCCCGAGGTTGGTCAGCGCATAGGCGGGGAGATAGAACAGCAGCCCCTGATGGGCCAGTTCGCTGCGGGTGGCGACGGCGGCCGCCATCAGCAGATACCCGGCCTGGCTGACGGCGGAGTAGGCCAGCAGACGGGTCACCGACGTCTGGAAGAACGCGGCGAGGTTCCCCAGCGTCATGGAGGCGGCCGCGAGAACGGCCAGCAGCAGCGGCCAGTCGACGGTGTCCGCGGGCATCGCCTGGTGGAGCAGCCGGTACACGGCGATGAGCGCCCCGATCTTCGGGAGCGTGGTGACGAATGCGGCGACCGGTGCGGCGGCCCCGTCGGCGACGTCGGGCATCCAGAAGTGCGCGGGCGCCGCCCCGGACTTGAAGAGCAGTCCGGCGAGGACGGCGACGAGGCCGACGGCGACCACCCCGTACGGCGCGGCGGGCAGCGCGGTGTGCAGCTGCCGGTACCCGGTGCCGCGGCCCGCTCCGTACATCAGCGCCACGCCGCCCAGCATCACGACGCCGAACAGAGCGCCCAGCAGGTAGTACTTCAGGGCGGCTTCCACGCCCCGCGCGTCCTTGGCGAAGCCGGCCAGCGCATAGGCGGGGACGGAGGCCAGCAGATAGCCGGCGAACAGCATCAGCAGATCGTTCGCGCCGGCCAGGGCGAGGGTGCCGGCCGCGGAGAGCAGCAGCAGGACCCAGTACTCGCTCTCGCGCCGGTGGCCGCGCACGCCGGGCGCGGAGACCGCCAGCAACAGCAGCAGGGTGATGAGGACGGCCAGCCGGGCCGCGCCGGTGGCCGCGTCGACGGCGAAGGCGGCGGAGAAGACGGTCTGTTCGCCGTCCGCCGCAAGGGTGTGCGCGGTGGCGGCGAGACCGGCCAGGGCCGCCGCGGCCGCGAGGACGGCGACGCTCCACTGGCGGTGGCGCGGCAGCCAGGACCCGGCGAGGAGTCCGGTGACGGCCGCGCCGACGAGACAGATCTCGGGCAGCAGGGCGGTCAGGTTGCGGTTCACCGGGCGACCAGCCCTGCCACGGCGCGGCTCGCCGGTTCGATCACGTCCAGGAGGGGGCGGGGCAGCACGCCGATGACGAGGGCCAGTCCCAGCAGCGGTGTGACGGCCGTGGTCTCGGGGACGGCCAGATCGCCGAACCGGCCGTCCGGGGAGCCGGGCGGCAGCCGCAGGGCTCCGAGGAACATCTGCCGCAGGGCGCGCAGGAACAGGGCCGCCGTCAGCAGGATGCCGGTCACGGCCAGGGCGGTGGCGGTCGCCTGGGCGGCGAGGCTGCCGGTGAAGATCTGGAATTCGGCGATGAATCCGGAGAAGCCGGGGATGCCGAGGGAGGCGAACGCGGCGACGGCGACGGCCGCGGCGAAGCGCGGGGCCGGCCCGGCGAGCCCGGAGTACGCCTCGACGGCGTAGGTGCGGCCGCGCTCGTAGAGCACCCCGGTCAACAGGAACAGTGCCCCGGTGATGAGGCCGTGGCTCACCATCTGGGTGACGGCTCCGGTGACGGCCAGGGTGCGGGCCTGGTCGTCGGTCCCGCTGAGCACCCCGGCCGCGCCGACGGCCAGGACGACATAGCCCATGTGGTTGACGCTGGTGTAAGCGATCATGCGTTTGACGTCGGTCTGGCCGAGGGCGACCAGCGCCCCGTAGACGGCGGAGACCGCGCCGACGACGATGAACGCCAGGGCGTACTCCCGCCAGACGCCGGGCAGCAGCGGCATCGCGATGCGGACGAATCCGTACGTCCCCATTTTCAGCAGGACCCCGGCGAGGATCGCGGAGCCGGCGGCCGGCGCCTCGGTGTGGGCCGGCGGCAGCCAGGTGTGGAAGGGCACGGCGGGCGTCTTGACCGCGAGGCCCACGCCGAGGGCCAGCAGCACCAGTGCCGCGTAGGCTCCCCGGCCGGCCAGCGGATCCGCCGCGGCCAGCTCGGTGATGTCGAAGGTGTGCGGGGAGGCGGCCAGATACAGGCCGATGAAGCCGAGCAGCAGGGCGAGGGAGCCGATGAAGGTGTAGAGGAAGAACTTCAGCGCCGCCGCCCGCCCCCGCTCGCCGTGGCCCCAGCCCGCGATGACGAAGTACATGCCGACGATCGACAGATCGAAGTAGACGAAGAACAGGATCAGGTCCAGGGCGCTGAACAGCCCCAGGCAGACGGTTTCGAGGAACAGGAACAGACAGGCGTAGGCGCGGACGCGTCTGGTCTCGCGCAGCGAGTAGACCGCCACGGCCAGGAACAGCACACAGGTGAGGGCGAGCAGCGGCAGGGACAGTCCGTCGACGCCGACGTGGTAGCCGACGCCCGCCGTGGGGATCCAGTCGGCGCGCTGCTCGTACTGGAGGCCGCCGTCCGGGTCGAAGCCCGCCCAGAGGGCGGCGGCGAGGGCCAGATCGACGGCTGCGGCCGCGATCCACACACCGGTGCAGACGCGGTCGGGCACCGGGCGCGGCCAGAGCAGGAGTCCGGCGCAGACCGCGAGGGGGAGAAAGACGACCAGGGTCAGCATGGGGTGCCTCGCCGCATGGGTTATCTCAGGGACAGCAGGAGCAGGGTCAGCACCGCGAAGCCGACCGCGGCCTGGGCGTAGTACTGGTGCAGCAGGCCCGTCTGCGGGCGGCGGGCCGCGCGGCCGAGCCGCCGCGCCGTGCGGGCGACGGCCCGCACGAGGGCGTCGACGCCGCCGTCGTCGGACCGGCGGGCGAGTCCGGCGGCCGTCAGGGCCGCACGGGCGGCGCGGTGTACGGCTCCGTCGACGACGCGGTCGTCGAAGACGGCGGCCGCGCGGGCCAGCGCCAGGACGGGGCGCACGGCCAGGGTGCGGGCCGCCTGTTCCAGGCCCAGCCAGCCGGCGGCCCAGCGCCGGACTGCGGCGGGGCGGAGGAGCCGCGGTCCCGGCCCGCGCCCCTGTATCCGCCAGGCGAGCCAGGCAGCCGAGAGTGCGACCGCGGCGGACAGCGGCAGTTGCCAGGCCGACGGGGAGGGTTCGTCCGGGGTTCCGACGGCGTCGCGGAGCGCGGAGAACACGCCAGGCAGGGCGAGCACGCCGAGCGCGACCGCCGCGGCGGCGAGCACGAGCAGCGGCGGGCGCATCAGGGGGGTGACCCTGCGGGTGCCGGGCTCCTCGGTGTCGTATCCCTGCCGCGCGTCGCCGGGTGTCTCACGCAGCACGTACCAGAGGGCTTTGACGCTGTAGACGGCGGAGACGGCGGCGGCGGCAAGCCCGGTGGCGTACAGGGCCGCGCTCTGTGCGAACGCTGCGGCGAGCACCTCGTCCTTGGCGGCCCACAGCGACAGCGGCGGCAGCCCGGCGAGGGCCAGGGCGCAGGCGGTGAAGGCGGCGCCGACCCACGGCCAGGCGCGGGCGGCCCCGCGCAGCGCGGGCAGTTGCTTGGTTCCCAGGGCGTACAGCCAGGCCCCGGCGGCGAGGAAGAGGCCGGCCTTGACGGCGGCGTGGGCGGTCAGCTGGGCGGTCCCCGCGGCGACGCCGCCCGTGCCCGCGGCGAGCACCATAAAGCCGATCTGGGAGCAGGTGGAGGCGGCCAGCAGCTGTTTGAGGTCTCTCTGGGCGGCCGCCGCCACGCCGAGGAGCAGTGCGGTGGCGGCGCCCGTCCAGGCGACGAGCGGCCCGCCCCAGGCGGTCGCCGCGAGCAGGGGATGCAGCCGCAGCAGCAGATACGCGCCCGCGGCGGCCATGGTCGCCGCGTGCAGCAGCGCCGAGACGGGGCTGGGCGCCTGCATCGCGTGCGACAGCCAGAAGGAGAAGGGAAGCTGGGCCGACTTGCCGAACGCCGCCGCGACCACGCCCGCGGTCAGCAGATGCACCCACGGGCCCCGGGCTCCGGCCAGCGCGTCGAGGTCGAGGGCCGTGACCCCGCCGGCCAGGGCCGCGCCCGCGGCCAGGTACAGGCCCAGATCGGCGGTCCGGGTGGTGAGGAAGGCCGTGTCGGCGGCGCGGGTGCGCTGCGGCTGGCGCCACCAGAAGCCGATCAGCGCCCAGCTGGCTGCTCCCATGACCTCCCAGGCCATCAGCAGCAGCGGGAGGGTGGTCGCGGTGACGGTGATCAGCATGGCGCCGGCGAACAGCAGCATCAGGCCGTGGAACCGTCCGCCCTGGCTCAGCCGGTCGCTCTCGCCCGCGGAGAACACCAGCACGGCGAGTGTGACGGCGGCGACGACGACGGTCATGACGGCGGAGAGCCCGTCCACGCGCAGCCCCGCGCGGATGCCGGCGAACAGCGGTGCGCTCGCCTCTGGGCGGAGGACGGCCGAGGCGACGGCCAGGCCGAGGGTGGCCGCGGCCGCGGCCACGCCGAGGGCCGGCGCGGGGCGGTCGAGACGGCGGCCCGTCAGCAGCAGGGCGGTCCCCGCGGTCAGCGGTACGGCTGCGAGCAGCCAGAGCAGGGCGCTCACCCCTTGAGGTCCTCGGCCGCGTCGGCCGTGTCGATGTCGCGGGAGCGGAAGACGGCGGTGGTGACGGCGAAGCCCATCGCCATCTCGACGGCCATGGCGACCACGGCGGCGACGACGATGACCTGGCCGTCGGCGGCGGCCGGCGCGAGGAAGTGCCACAGGGCCGCCGCGGCGGTGATGACCCCGGCGATCATCAGCTCGACACCCATCATGATCATGACGATGGACTGCTGGGACAGCGCGCCGTACAGCCCGACCGAGAAGAGCGCCGCGGCGAGGAGCAGGAACAGCTCGAGCATCACCGGCCCACTCCCCCGCCCGCCGGGTCATCCGGCCGGGGCCGCGACAGGTCGTCGCCGAAGCGGTCGTAGCGGCCGCGGCCCACGGCCAGCACGGTCGCTCCGACCATGGTGGCCAGCAGGGCGAAGCCGAGCGTGACCATGGTGAGCATCTGATCGCCCATCAGCGCCGCGCCCGCCTGGAAGGTGGTGTCCTGCGGAGCCGTGCCGACGCGCCCGGGCCAGGGCGCGAGGAGGACGCCGGCCGCGAGGCCCGCGAAGACGACCCCGCTGATCGTGAGCGCGCCGCGCCGGTTGTGGACCATCGACATGGGCATCAGGCCCGCGGGGTTCATCATGTAGGCGACCATGAACACGGCCATGACGACCATCTCCATGACCATCATCAGGACGGTGACGACGCCCAGATAGGGCAGGCCGAGGAGGATCACCTCGCCGCCGACGCAGACCAGGGACGCCAGCAGGGCGAAGGTCGCACGGGCCATGGAGGCGCAGCGGAACACGAGGACCGCGCCGGTCACGGCGAGGACGGCCAGTACGGCGAAGAGCGCGGCGGTCATGGCGGCGCGGTCACCTCTCCTTCGGGCATCCGACTCCGACGGTGCGGGCGGTCGACGGGCGGTCAACGGGCGGGCAGCGGGGGCGGGCGGTCAACGGCGGAGCACGACGAGAGCCGGGACGAGCGTCTGCACGATGGTCGCGGGGATCAGCACGATCCAGGCGAACTCCACATAGCGGTCCGCCCGTACGGCGGGCACGCGCCGCCGCGCCCAGAGCAGCAGCCCCAGCACGGCGAGGGTCTTCAGCAGCGACCAGGCCCAGCCGGGCAGCAGCGGACCGGCGCCGCCGCCGAGGAACAGCGGCACGGCCATGGCGGAGCCCGCGGCCAGCAGCAGCCAGCGGCCGGCCTGGAGCAGCAGCCGGTCCACACCGGAGGTCTCGCCGAGGACGCCGCCCGCGATGTCCCGCCCGGCCGGGTAGCCGAAGGGCCCGAGGAAGCTGAAGGCCAGCACGCTCGCGAGGTACACGGCGAAGGCGACGGGCATCCACACGGCGAACCACAGCCCCTGCTGGGCGGCGGCGATGTCGCCGACGTTCAGCGACTCCGCTCCGACGGCGGCGGAGATCAGCGCGAACATGAGCGGCAGCTCATAGGCCAGGCCCTGGGCGAGGAAGCGATAGCCGCCGATGAGCGGCAAGGCGGCGTTGGGTCCCCAGCCGGCCAGCCACAGCCCGGCCCAGGTGAGGGCCTCCATGGCGTTGAACCACACGACGCCGACCTCGAGGTCCGCCACGACGTGGCCGCCGAAGGGGACGACCGCGACGGCCAGCACGGCCGCCGTCGGCGCGGTCAGCACGCCGATCCGCCACAGCAGCGCATCGGACGCGGGGGTACGGCGGGGCTGGGCGAGGAGCAGCCGCACCACGTCCAGCAGCGGGCGGACGGCGGCGGCCGGTGTGGCGGGGCGGCCGGCGGTGCGGGCGTCCAGCACGGCGTCCGAGCAGAGCGCGAGCACCGCCAGGGCGAGCAGTGCGGCGGGCGCGACCAGCACCGACGGCCACGATCCGGCGTCAGCCACGGGCGCCCTCCACGGCGCCGGCGGCGAGCTCTTCCGGGTCGGGGTCCAGGCTGGCGACGATCAGGCGGGCGGCGGCGAACTCCGCGCCGGCGAGCAGCCGGGGCAGCACGGCGGCCAGCGCGTGCGACGGCGTGCGTCCGGACGCGCCGGGCAGCCCGCGCGGTTCCTCGTCCCGGCCGGGGTCGAGCGGAGCGTCGTCGTCCAGCCGGCCGAGGTCGTCCAGCGTCTCCGCGAGCCAGAGCCGGCAGCGGGCGGGGACGTCTCCGTCGGCGCGTGCCGCGGGGCCGGTGATCCCAGCGGCGGCCGCCTCGGCGGCTGTGAGGGGGCCGATGCCGCGGGTGAGCCGGGCGAGGATGCGCGAGCGGCCGACCCGTCGCGCCAGACGGGCCGCTCGGGGACGCACGGCGGCGGTCCCGGCGTCGCCGAGGAGATCGTCGCGCAGCCGGCGGGCGGCGAGGGCGGCGGCGGGCCAGCCGGCGACGGAGAGGAAGCGGCCCAGGCTGTCGAGACGGGCTGCGGCGCGGCGGCGCGCGGCCGCGCCGGCGGTGATGCGCTCCCCCGCGGCCGCGCGCCGCCAGGGCTCGGCCCAGAAGGGCACGGGAGGCGGGGCGGCCGGCGGCGGGAGGCGTACGTCGGCCTCCTGGACGACATCGCCTTGGAGGGTCAGGCGGGCGGTGAGGCCGGGCGGCCAGTCGGCGAGCAGCGGGCCGAGCGGGATGTGCAGCCGGTCGAGCGTCAGGCCGTCGCGGTCCGGGCCGCGTTCGGCCATGGGCAGGCCGGGAGGCGCCGACGCGCTGCGACGCTGGTGGCGTGTGCGGCCTTCCGCCAGCTGTGCGCAGGCCGCGTCCAGCGCGCCGGCCACGTCCTGCGCCCGGGAGGCACGGACCCGGGCGCGGGGTTCCGGCATGTCCTGCCACAGCCGGTCGACCGCCCGGTCCAGCTCCGGGCCCGGCGTCCCCGCGATGAGCAGGACGTCGGCGTCGGCCGGGGTCACGGCCTCAGGCAGGTCCCGCAGGCGCAGCTCCCGCTCGGCCGCGAGCCGCACCCGCACGGCCGCCGGCGCGGCGGCCAGCAGCACGCGGGGGCGCGCGGCCGCGGCCCGCAGCAGCAGGGCGGTCAGGTCCACCGCAGGGCCCCCTCCCGCCAGGCGTACACCACACCGGCGACCAGCACGGCGAGGAAGACGAACATCTCGATCACCGCGCCGGGGCCCATGGCCGAGATGACCCGGACCCAGGGGTACATGAAGACCATCTCCATGTCGAAGGCGAGAAAGAGCATGGTCACGGCGTACCAGCGCATATGGAACCGGCTGACCGCGTGCTCGGCCGGCTCCAGTCCGGAGCCGAACGGCTGGGCGACGTACGGCTGGGCGACGTACGGTCCTGCGGCCCCCCGAAGCAGGTGGGCCGTTCCGTACAGCAGCCCCACGGCGAGGACGGTCAGGCCGAGCAGCGCGAGCACCGCGGTGAAGCCGCTCGCCGAGGCGTCCGCATGCATGGGCCCCTCCCTTCCTGATCCGGGTCGTCCGCCGGTACTCCGCGTGACCGGTATCCCCTCGGGCGGTTCGCAAACCCCCGTTCGCCCGGATGGCTCTGACGCGTGCGGGGGCGGCGCGGGGGGTACCCGGCAGGCCCGGAACGGCCTGGAGGAGGACATGCCCGAGCTGCCGGACGTCGAAGGGTTCCGCGGGGTGATGCAGCGGTGCGCCGGTGGGCGGCGCGTCGACGGCGTCGAGGTCCGCGATGCGGGGGTGCTGCGCGGGGTGACCGCCCGGCGGCTGTGCCGGGAGCTTCAGGGGCGGCGGTTCGCACAGCCGTGGCGGCACGGCAAGTGGCTGGTCACGCCGAGCGACGGTCCTGCGCTGGTCTGGCACTTCGGGATGACCGGCGAACTGCTGTGCGCCGCGCCGGACGACGCCGTCGAGGCGCATGACCGGCTGTTGATCACCCTCGACGGCGGCCGCCAGCTCCGCTACCGCGACCGGCGCAAACTGCAGGGAGTCCGACTGGCCGCGGACGAGGCGGCCGTGGAGCGGATCCTCGCGGACCTCGGACCGGACGCACGGGGGCTGGACCTCTCGCGCTTCCTCCGGCTGCTGTCCGGGCGGCGCGGGGGGATCAAGAGCGCCCTGACGGACCAGTCGCTGCTGGCGGGGCTGGGGAATCTCCTCGCCGACGAGATCCTCTGGCGGGCCCGGGTGCGCCCGGACCGCTCGGTGCGCGGTCTGGACGACGACGAGCTGCGACGGGTGCATGCCGCGATGGGCCGGGTGCTGCGGTCCTCGGTGCGGGCCGGCCGCGTCCCGGCCCGCCGCGGCTGGCTCACCGGCCGCCGGGACGACGCCGAGCCGGTGTGCCCGCGGTGCGGCCGTCCGCTGGCGTCGGGGCGGACGGCGGGGCGGCGGACGGTGTGGTGCGAGCACTGCCAGCGCTGAACGGTCCGCGCGCCGCCCGGCGCCCTGGGTCGCTCACGTCAGCGCTGGATCGCCGCGAGGCCCTTCTGCATGTCCTCGGCGTTCATGACCGGCTGGATCTCGATCCGGGCACCGAGGCCGGACAGCAGCGGCTCGGCGATGCCGGGCAGCCGCCAGCTGTCCTGCATGTCGAAGACGAACGTGCAGGAGCGCTTGCCGTCGCTCGGGCCAAAGTAGGCGGCCTCCGGCTGGAGCTGGTCCATGAGCTCCATCATGATCTTCGCGAGTCTGCCCTGGTGGAGGGCCTCGGTGGACTTCTCGGTGTCCAGTTGGGCTCGCAGCATCACGCGCATGCTCTGGTCCTCTCTGCTGTGCCACGGGCCGGCGCGGCCGTTCCGCACCGGCGACGCCCGGGCCGCATCGTCCTCAGCGTCGCCCCGGCCCCCGGGGGCGGCAACCTCGACGCCGCCGTCCGGGTCCGGACTCGGCCCGGCGGGTCGGGCGGCTGCGGGCGGGTCGGGCCGGGCGGCTGCGGGCAGTGCGTGACCGTGACACGAGGGGGGCGTGTGGGCACGGAGGGCGACAGGATGTGAGGATGTACCCGTGAGCAACAGCAACGTTTTCTTCGACATTTCCATCAACGACGAGCCCGCGGGCCGGATCGTCTTCAAGCTCTTCGACGATGTGGTCCCCAAGACCGCCAGGAACTTCCGCGAGCTGGCCACCGGCGAGCACGGCTTCGGCTACGAGGGCTCCGGGTTCCACCGGGTCATCCCCGACTTCATGCTGCAGGGCGGCGACTTCACCGCCGGCAACGGCACGGGCGGCAAGAGCATCTACGGGGAGAAGTTCGCCGACGAGAACTTCCAGCTCAAGCACACCAAGCCGGGCCTGCTGTCCATGGCCAACGCGGGCCGGAACACCAACGGGTCCCAGTTCTTCATCACCACCGTCGTCACCGACTGGCTGGACGGCAAGCACGTCGTCTTCGGCGAGGTCGTCGAGGGCATGGACGTCGTGAAGAAGATCGAGTCCCTGGGCTCCCGCAGCGGCGCCACCAAGGCCGACATCCGGATCGCGAAGTCCGGCGTCGTCGCCTGAGAGCCGGAGGCCGCGTCAGCGGCCCTGTCCTGACCTGCGCAAGGCCGTCCGGCCCGGCGCCCCGATTGCGGGGCGCCGGGCCGGACGGCTGTGTCGGGCGGCGTCAGTGCGCGCCGTTCGCTCAGTACGGGCCGTTCACATTGTCGATCGAGCCGTAGCGGTCGGCCGCGTAGTTGCAGGCGGCGACGATGTTGGCGACCGGGTCGAAGGGGTCCATCGAGGTGCCGGGCACGTGGTAGGCGCGGAACGTCGGGTCGATGGTCTGGAGGAGGCCCTTGGACGGGGTTCCCTTGGCCGCGTTGGAGTCCCAGTTGTTGATGGCGTTCGGATTGCCGGAGGACTCCCGCATGATGTTGCGGTGGATGCCCTCGTAGCTGCCGGGGATGCCGTGCTGGGCCATGATGTCCAGGGCTTCGCGGATCCAGCCGTCGAGGTTGTCGGGGTAGGACTTCGCCGCTGCGGCCACCGTGGTCCGCTCGGCGGAACGGTCGGCCCGGTCGGACGAGGCGGCAGCCTTCTTGGGCTCCTGCGGCGCGGCGCCCGGCCCCGGGACGACGGTCAGCTTCAGGCCCGGGCGGATGAGTGACGGATTGTCACCGACCGCGCGGCGGTTGTCCTGGTAGAGCCGCTTCCAGCCGCCGCTCACCGAATGCTCTTCGGCGATGGCGGAGAGGGAGTCGCCCGCGACCACGGTGTAGGTCAGCGGACCGGCTGCCTTGGCCGCGGCAACGGCGGTGGCGATCGCGGCGGGCTTGGCAGTCGAGTGGACCGTATTCGGCGTCGCTTCAGCAATGCTCGCACCGAAGAACGGAAGAGCGAGTGCAGTGCTGGCGGCACCCGCGAGGGCGATTCCGCGGGTGATCCGCTGATGGTTCGAACGACGGTGCTTACCCTTTTCGGGCATGGCGAATTCCTCTCCGTCGCCTGCGAGGTGAGCTGTCGGGTTCGGGCTGGAGATGCCCGGCCGCGCATCGCTGTGCACGGCTTCACCCCAAGCCGCTCCGGGGTCGGACCGGCGTCTTACCTGGGTCCCCCGCTCCTGCCGGGTGTGACGGGTGTGTGGGTGGGTGCGGTGTCCGGACAGCGGCAGGATTCGGCGTTCCATCCGGAATGACGGTGACGGTAGGCGAGTCCGCACCTGAGTAACAAGGCCTTGTATGACGGAATGGCATCGAAAGAGGCCGATTTGGCGATGAAGTGGCGACGCCCCGATGAAGCACACTTCTCAACTTTCCTTCTGCAAAGCACTAATTCGCCTGGACGCCGAGATCGCCAATCGGTTCCCAGCGTGACCGACATCACGGGCAGTCGCGCCGGGTGCCATTCGGCGCAACTGCCCTGAGATGTCAGCGAATAGCAGAAAAAGCCGCTGACCGCGCGACTGCTTAGCTAATGGGTCAAATCACCCATACCGGATGTGTCCTAGTAAGTCGTCGCTCATCCCGTCAGGCGCAGACTCCGTGCCGGTAGTCGTGCGTCGCGGTGTGACGGGAGTACGTCCACTGCGGGTCGAGCAGCTCCTCCTTCAGCTGACGGGCCGCGTCCGGGCTCTCCACGATGTAGCCGAAGTCCTGGAGCCAGGAGGGGTAGAGGTTCTTTGACCCGATGTAGAAGGCGGAGTCGTCGACCGAGACCAGCTTGTGATGCAGGGCATACGGGCTGCCGTCCGCCCAGGTCGCGGAGGGGGCGGCACGGAACGAGGCGAGCTGGAGGTTGGCGCACAGCGCGCGGGAGGCGGCGGCCTCGTCACCCGTGAGGCGCGCCAGCCGTTCGCGGAGGGTGTCGCTGATCTCGGAGAGGGACTTGATCTGCGAGTAGCCGCCGCTGCCGATCAGCCCGCGGTTGGCGGGGTCGCTGACCACGATGCGGACCTTCACGCCCGCGGCGAGCTTGGCCGCGAGGGTGTCGTAGAGACGGATGTCGTAGCGGGGCAGCGGCGGACAGGTGGCGTTGAGGTCCTGCTGGGAGATCTCGATGTGCTCGCGGGCGGCGGCGACCAGGGCGCGCAGCGCGCTCTCCTCCGGGTTGACCGTGTCGTAGTCGCGGTCCGCGTTGGTGCGGTCAGACAGCAGGCCCGGGAAGCAGCGGGCGTCCCGGGCGCCGGGCAGGGCGGGCTGGAAGGACGAGGCGGGGTCGGAGTCCTCGATGCCGATGCCGAGGCCGCCCACGGCGACGACGGGGACGTTCCCCTGGGCGGGGACGACCGTCGGATTGCCGTCGCGGTGCATGGCGGCCATGCAGTCCGCGCCGTCGGAGACGGCCAGCCACACCTTGGCGGGGTTGCCCGCGTTGCGGCAGGTCCAGGTCCACAGCGTGTCCAGGAACGCGCCGGCGGCGCGCGCCGCCGGGCCCCGCAGCGCGAGGTCGACGTCGGTGACGGGGTGGGCGGTGTCCAGGTAGTCGTCCTTCCAGCTGTTGATGCCCCCGGCGACGACGGACTCGCCGTCGACGACCAGCAGCTTGGAGTGGTTCCAGGAGAAGCCGGTCCTGGAGGTGGTCATCGACGCGACATTCAGCGTGATGCTGTCGGCCGCCGCGCCCAACCGCCGGAGCAGGTCGTTCTTGTAGGTCGACGGCACGACGTTGAGGTGGTACAGGGGGGCGGCCCCCACGAGGACGCGGACCCTGGGCCGGTGGCCCGCCGCCGCAGACGCCTTGAGGCCGTCGACGACGGCGTCGTTGAACGCCCCGTCCGGCAGCGGCGCGAGCGTGGAGATGTCGACCGTGCGCTCGGCCCGGGAGATGTCCCGGGTGATCTTGTCGAGTCTCTTCTGCGCCCCCGAGCGGTCGGAGCAGGTCGCGTCGCCCCAGCAGCCGGGGGTCTGGAGCAGCCAGCCGGCCGGATCGCCCTCGGGTGCGTCCAGGGCATTGCCGCCGCTGCGCTCCCATATGCGGCCTTCGAGACCGGGTGAGACCTCTCTCAGCGTCCGCTCGACCGCGTCGAGATACGGAGTGCCGTCGTCGGCGTGTGCGGGCGCGGCGCCCAGGGAGACGAGCGCGGCGGCAAGAGCCGTCGCGGAGGAGACAAGACGGCGGAGCCTGTGGCGGGCCACGGATGTGTCCTTCGGTGAGATGGCGGAAGGCGCACGGCCGTCCATGCGGTGAACATCCCGTGCGCTCGATGAGCGCGTAGAAGCTACCGGCTGGTTAACTTCGCCGAGCGGACGATGGATGATCACCGGCCATCGCGGACCGGTCCGTGTGCCGCCTCCCCTGCCGGCCCGCTGCAGCGTCGTATGTCAACTCGCCGTCAGCGCCGGGCTGTTGCGGAACCAGAGGCTTTCGCTCCGTGCCGCCTCCGTCTGCCGGGCTTGGCGCGAAATGATCGACTTCCTCGGCGCGCGGCGTCGCGCGGAAGCGGCGGAGACGCGGACGCCGGAGGCGTCCCGACCGTCCTGACGAGGCTGCCCGCGGTGCGCCCGCGCCGGAGAACGGGCGGCGGCCCGCTCCTCGCGGCGTCAGGCGCGCAGCCAGCGGGCGACCTCCTCGGCGATCGGCTGTCCGGTCTCCAGTTCGATGAAGCCGAACTGGCCTCCCTGGTTGCATTCCAGGAACCACCAGACGCCCTCCTCGTCCTCGGCGAAGTCGAACGCGGCGTAGGCCAGGCCCGCGAGGTCGATGAAGTCATGGACGGCGCGCGCGATGCGGTCGGGGGTGTCGACCGCCGTCCAGGTGTGCTCGCTCGTGCCGTAGCGCCCGTCGACCTGGCCTTCGGCGGCGGGCTTGCGGGCCGCGTACATCCGGCCGCCGACATAGGTCAGCCGGACGTCGGCCTGTTTCGGGATGTAGCGCTGCAGCAGCGTGGGGCCCGCGGAGACGGCGGCGAAGTCCGCGTCGGGGCCGATGCGGGTGGTGGGGAGGGCGACCGGGGGGCCTCCGGAGGGCGGCCCGGAGGCGGCCTTGACGACGATGTCACCGTACTGCTCGGCGAACTGCCGGGCGGCATAGGGGAAGGTGGTGATGACCGTCGGAGGCACGGCGAAGTTGCTTCGCTGGGCGATCCGCAGTTGCCAGGGCTTGCAGCGGGCCTGTGCGGATGCCGAGGGGTGGTTCATCCACCGCGCCTGTGTGGCGTAGAGCATCCCGTACAGGGCCTGTTCGGTCTCCGCGGTCAGCCATGGGGAGGGTTCGGGGGCGTGTGCGGCGGGGGCACCGGGTCTTCGCACCCATATCGACCGCAGACTGCTCATCGACAGCAGGCGTCCGCCCGTGGACAGATAGCCCTGGAAGTCGCCGCTGACGTATTCGGTCGACAGGGCTGCCGCGCCGGGCAGATCGGCCGGATCCAGGCGCATGAGCGGGACGCCGTGGTCATGGAGGCGCGCGACCACCATGTCCGCGGTGACGTCCTGCCGACAGGTCAGGATCAGCACAGTCATCGGGGCACCGGTCTTCGTTCAGTCGTCGAAGTGCGTTTTGGATCCCGCCGTGGACGTGGTGGTGCCGGTGGCCAGGAGCACCGTGCGGTCCAGGATGGCGGGGCGGCCGTCGGGCAGCACATTGAGCTGGAGGGCGGAGTCGTAGGTGTAGGGCGCGGTGACCGCCGGGTCCTCGGCCGGACGTACGTAGTTCAAGACGAACGGTCGCATGTGTCTCCTTGGTCGCCCTCGGACGGTGGGTGCACGCGTAACAGTACGTGCCAGCAACAGGGAAAACTCATCACGCTGGGTCACTTTCGATCTGTGTCGGAGTGAAGGTGGTCACACTGGCTGCTCATGACAACTCGCTGCAATCGGGGGTGAGTTATGGGTGACGGTGGCTGGATCAGGCACCCCTTAAGACCTCGTCGACGGCCGCCGGGTTCCATGCAAAAGGCGGCCGCCGGAATCCGGCGGCCGCCTCGTGAGCGGTCTGCGTGGAACTGTCCGCAAAGGACTACTTGACGGAGCCCGCCATCACCCCCTGTACGAAGTGGCGCTGGAAGGCGAAGAACACGACGAGCGGCACGACCAGCGAGAGGAACGCACCGGGCGCGAGCACCGAGATATTGCTGCCGAACTGGCGCATCTCCTGCTGCAGGGCGACGGTCAGCGGCTGCGATCCGCTGTCGGCGAACAGCAGGGCGACCAGCATGTCGTTCCAGACCCACAGGAACTGGAAGATGGCCAGGCTCGCCAGGGCGGGGCGGCCCAGCGGAAGGACCAGCCGGGAGAAGATCCGCCATTCGCCGCCGCCGTCCATCCTCGCCGCCTCGAGCATCTCCCGCGGGATCTCCGCGAAGAAGTTGCGCAGCAGGAAGATCGCGAAGGGCAGCCCGTAGGCGACATGGAACAGGACGACGCCCGGCACGGTGCCGAACAGCCCGACCGCGCCGAACAGTTTGGCCACCGGCAGCAGGCCGATCTGCACCGGCACCACCAACAGGCCCACGACGATCAGGAAGACCGCGTCCCGTCCGGGGAACTCCAACCAGGCGAAGGCGTATCCGGCGAGCGCCGCGAGGCCGACGACCAGCACGGTGGCGGGCACCGAGATCAGCACGGTGTTCCAGAAGGCCCGGGTGATGCCCGAATCGGCCAGCAGCGCCGTGTAGTTGTCGAGCGAGAGCTGCCCGGGATCGGTGAGCGCCGTCCACCAGCCGCTGGAGGCGTTGTCCCGGTCGGAGCGCATCGAGGACAGCAGCAGTCCCGCCAGCGGGGTGATCCAGACCAGCGCTACAAGGGTGAGGACGGCCTGGACGGCCCCGCTGCCGAGCCAGGCCCGCAGCCGCTTGGCCGCGCGCCGCGGCGGCGCGGACGGCGAGGCGGGCACGGCATGGCGCGCGGGTGGCCTCGCGCCGCCGTCGGCCGGGCTGCGCTCGATGACGTTGCCGACGTTGCCGCTCACTTTCGGCTCCCTCTGAAGCGCCGGATGTTGAAGATCATGGCCGGGACGACCAGCAGGAGCAGCAGTACGCTCAGGGCGCTGCCGAGCCCCTGGTCGTTGCCCCCGCCGAAGGACACCAGCCACATGCGGGTGGCGAGCACGCTCGCCTCCTCCTGCACGGGACCGGGCGCGATGATGTAGACGAGGTCGAAGACCTTCATCACATTGATCACGAGGGTCACGAAGACCACCGTGAGCACGGGGGCCAGCAGCGGCACGGTGATCTTGCGGAAGATCTGCCACTCGTTGGCGCCGTCCATGCGCGCCGCCTCCAGTGCGTCGCGGGGCAGGGCGGACAGTCCGGCTCCGATGAGCACCATGGCGAACCCGGTCCAGATCCACAGATAGGCGCCGATGATCGCGGGGGTGACGAGCGCGGGCCCGAGCCAGGAGACGCCCTGATAGGGGGGTGCGAAGTTCTTCTCCGGGAGCTGGACCGTGTAGGAGCCGGCCTGCAGCCCCGTGAAGGCGAAGGAGCCGTCGTCCGCCGTGGTGGCGGAGGCCACCACCTCGCCGTCGCGCACGGCCTCCACGGCCATGCCCGGCAGTCCGTTCTCCTCGGGGTCGACCGCGCCGGGCGTGCCGGCCCCGCCGGGGGTGAAGTCGAGGTAGACGACTCCCCTGACCTCGTCGGCCGCGGCCGTGCGGGCGGCCGCGTCCTGTGCGGGCCGGGCGCCCGCGGGCACCGCGTCCGGAGTGAGGCCGACGAAGCCGAGACTGACACTCGCTCCGGTGTCCACGGCGGCGTCGGTGCGGTACGAGCCGTCGCTCCCCGCGGTCAGTCCGTGTCCCTCGCGGGCTCTGGCCTCGGGGTAGGGGGACTGCTCCGTGAAGACGTCGTGCACGCCGACTGCGACGGCGTTGAGGACGCCGCGGTCCGGCTCCTCCTCGTACGCGAGCCGGAAGACGATGCCCGCGGCGAGGAACGACACGGCCATCGGCAGGAACAGCACCAGCTTGAACGCGGTAGCCCAGCGCACCTTCTCGGTGAGCACCGCCAGCACCAGGCCGACCCCGGTGAGCAGGACGGGGGCGACGACCACCCAGATGGTGCTGTTGCGGATCGCGGTCAGGGTGGCCGGGTCGCGGAACATCGCGGTGTAGTTGGCGACGCCGACGAAGCGCTCTCCTCCGGCGTCGAACAGGCTGCGGCCGATGGAGAACAGCACCGGGTAGACGACGAGCGCGCCGAGCAGCAGCAGCGCGGGCAGGACGAACAGGGCCGCGGCGGCGCGCCTTCTGCGCTGGGCCCGCCGCCGCGGGGTGACCGCGGCGGCGGGGGCGGATGAGGTGACAGCCATGGGGGCGGGCCTCAGCTGCCGTTTCCGTAGGCCTTGGCGGCCGCGTCTTCCAGCGCCTTCGCGGTGGCCTTGGCGTCCGACGGGTCGCGCAGGAAGTCCTGGAGGATCTTCCACTCGCCCGCTCCCTTGGTGCCGCCGAAGGCCGCGGGGGCCTGGTCCGACATGTCGAAGCGGACGGAGTCGCCGGCGCGGACGAGCGATTCGGCCGTGTTGCGGGTGGTGTCGTCACCGTACGCGGCGAGGTCGACGTCCTTGTTGGGCGACAGGAAGCCGCCGGCCCCGGCCCAGACCTCGGCGGCCTCGGGGGTGGCGAGGAACTCCAGCAGCCGCATGGCGGCGTCCTGCTGCTTGCCGTCCTTCAGGACGACCGCCGCGTCACCGCCGGAGACCACGGGGGCGTGACCGCCGTCGACCGACGGGAACGGGAAGAACGTGGCGTCCTCGCCGAGCTTCTTGCCGAACTGGTCCTTGGCTATGCCGCCGACGAAGTCGCCCTCGTAGACCATGCCGGCGCGCGGCTTGGGCCCGAAGACCTGCTCGACGGAGCCGGGGAAGTCGGTGTTCAGGGCGCCGTCGGCGCCTCCGGCGACCAGGCGCTTGTCCTTGAACAGCTCGCCAAGGGTGGTCAGGGCCTTGACCACGCTCTCGTCGGTCCACGGCAGGGTGTGGGCCGCGAGCCGGTCGTACTTCTCCGGGCCCGCCTGGGAGAGATAGATGTTCTCGAACCAGTCGGTGAGCGTCCAGCCGTCCTGGCCCGCGACGGAGAAGGCGGGCAGCCCGGAGTCGGCGAGCGTGCGGCCGGCCTTGAGCAGATCCGCGTAGGTGCCGGGCGCCCTCACCCCGGCCCGGTCGAAGGCGTCCGGGCTGTACCAGACGGTGGACTTGTGGGCGGCCTTGAAGTAGAGGCCGTAGTAGGTCCCGTCGACGGTGCCGTAGTTCTTCCAGACGGGGGCGAGGGACGCGTCGGCGGCCTTGGCGGTCTTGTCCGACAGCGGGGTGAGCCACCCCTCCTCGGCGAACTGCTTCAACACGCCGACCTGGGGGACCATCACCACGTCAGGGGCGTTGCCGCCCTCGATCTTGCTGCCGACGAAGGTGGACAGGCTGTCGCCGGTGGGGACGAAGACGGTCTTGGCGCCGGTCTTCTCGGTGAAGGCGTCCAGCACCTTGCGGAAGTTGTCCTGCTCGCTGCCGGTCCAGACGCCGGCCACGGTGACGGTCTTGCCGCTCAGTTCCTTGCCGCTCGCGGATCCGGTGGAGCCGCCGCAGGCGGTTGCGCCGAGGGCGAGGGCGAGCGCGGCCGAGGCGGCGGCCGCGGTTCTGCGGGTCGTGGCGGAGGGTCGCATGGGTGTGTCCTTCCTGACGGGGTGGTGGTGCGGGGGCTCAGGGGGTGGGGGGCTCGGCGGTCCACCAGGCGGCGGTGGCCGCGGGCAGGACGCCGTCGGGGCAGGGGCCGCTGGCCAGCAGCGGTGTTCCGGGGACGGGTGCGGGCACCGGCTCGTCGCCGAAGTTGACCGCGCAGACGAGGCCGTCGCCGCGCACGATGGCGAGGACCTGCTCCGGCGTGTCCAGCCAGCGCAGCTCCCCGTCGCCGAGCTGGGGGAGGCTGCGGCGCAGCTGGAGTCCCTCGCGGTAGAGGTGCCAGAAGGAGCGGGTGTCGGCGAGCGCGCGGTCGGTGGCGTGTTCGGCGAACCAGTCGGGCTGCGGCAGCCAGGGGCGCGCCGCCCGGCCGTCGGCGCCGCCGGGGCTGAAGCCGAACGGGGAGGCGTGCCCCGACCAGGGGATCGGCACCCGGCAGCCGTCGCGCACCCGGGCGCGGCTGCCGGTGCGGTGGAAGATCGGGTCGGTGAGGACGTCGTCGGGCAGGTCGAGCACCTCGGGGAGGCCGAGTTCCTCGCCCTGGTAGACGTAGGCGGCGCCGGGCAGCGCCAGCATCAGCAGGGCGGCGGCGCGGGCTCGGGCGGCGCCGAGGCCGCTGCCCTCCACTCCGGGTTCGCCCGCATAGCGGGTGACGGTGCGGACCTGGTCGTGGTTGTTGAGGACCCAGGTGACGGTTGAGCCGGTGCCGGCGATGTCGCGGATGGCCTCGGTGATGACGGACCGGAACGCCCCGGCGTCCCAGGGGGCGCTGAGCAGGTCGAAGAAGAATGCCTGGTGCAGTTCGTCGGGGCGGACGTACTGGGCGTGCTCGCGGGCGGTCGGCACGGAGACCTCGCCGACGAGGAGCCGTTCCCGGCCGTCGTGGGCGGTGTACTCCTCGCAGACGGCTCGCCAGCGCCGCCAGACGTCGTGGACCTCGGGCTGGTTCCAGGCGAGCGGGTTGACCGAGTCGCGGGCGCGTTCGTCGGCTGCGGGGTCGTCGGAGTCGGGAAGCAGGGGGTGCTTGAACAGTCCGGCGGCGACGTCGATGCGGAAGCCGTCGGCGCCCCGGTCCAGCCAGAAGCGCAGGGTGTTCTCGAAGTGGTCCCCCACCTCGGGGTTGCGCCAGTTGAGGTCGGGCTGCTGCGGGGTGAACAGATGCAGATACCACTGGCCGGGGGCGCCGTCCGGCTCGGTGACCCGGCTCCAGGCGGGGCCGCCGAACATGGCGCGCCAGTTGTTCGGGGGCTCGCTGCCGTCCGGGCCCCGGCCGTCGGCGAAGTGGAACCGGGCGCGGGCCGCGCTCCCGGGGGCGGCGGCGAGCGCCTCGCGGAACCACGGGTGCTCGCTGGAGCAGTGGTTGGGGACGATGTCGAGCAGCAGCTTCAGCCCGAGCCTGCGGGCGTCGGCCGTCAGCCGGTCGAACTCGTCGAGGTCGCCGTAGACGGGGTCGACGTTGCGGTAGTCGGCGACGTCGTAGCCGTGGTCGTGCTGGGGGGACGGGTAGAACGGGCTGAGCCAGACGCCGTCGACGCCGAGTTTCCTCAGATAGGGAAGTCCGGCGCGCACGCCGGCCAGATCGCCGATGCCGTCCCCGGTGCTGTCGAGGAAGCTGCGGACGTAGACCTGGTAGATCACCGCGTCACGCCACCAGGCGGGGGCGGGACCGGAGGGGCGGCCGCCGACGGCGGCCGGAAGAGTGCTGAGCATCTCGCGTCAACCCGTTCTTGCTGGATGCGAGAGCGCCCCAGAGCGGGTGCGCTGTTATGCATGCATGTTAAGTAGGGGTGTCATAAAGGTGTCAACGATCGCGCAGAAATCGGCCCTGATTTGTCCGTATTTCTACAGGTATGACACCGCAGGCCTCTACCTAACATGTAAGTAGAGGCCTGCGAGGTAAAGAGGAAGGGAAGATCAGTCGGCGCGGGAGATGGCCGCGAGCTCACGGGCGAGCCGCGTGGCGGCCTCGTCGGGGCTGTGACGCAGCGCCATCACATCCTGGACGACCGCCTGCACGGCCAGGCTCACCTGGTCGTACCGGGCGCTCTTGGGGCGCGGCTGGGCGCTGAGCACGCTCTGCTTGAGCGTCGGCAGATACGGATACGCGCGCACCAGCGCGGGATCCTCGTAGAGATCGGCCCGCACGGGCGGCAGCGACCCCTCGGTGAGCACCTGGCGCTGCACCCGGTCGCTGGTGAGATACGCGATGAGGTCGGCCGCCGACTCGGGGTGCCGGGAATGGCTGCTCACCGCCAGATTGGAGCCCCCGAGCACACTGGTGCCGGGCCCTGAGGGGCCGGGCAGCGGCACGGCGTCGAACTTCCCGGCTACCGGCGAGCCGGGCACGCTCGCGAGCGAGTGCACATAGGGCCAGTTCCGCAGGAACAGCAGTCTGCCGTCCTGGAACGCCCGGCGCGACTCCTCTTCCTTGTACGCGAGCGCATCGGGAGAGATCCAGCCCTCGCGGACCCCGTCGGCGAGGAAGCCCAGTCCGCTGCGCGCGGCTTCGGAGTCCACCGCGACCCGGCTGCCGTCGTCCACCAGGATCGATCCGCCCGCGGAGTGCACCGCCTCGGTGGCGTTGACCGTGAGCCCTTCGTACGGCAGGAACTGACCCGCGTAGCCGTCCATGCCGTACTTCGGCGCGAGCGTCCGGGCCAGCCGGGCCAGCTCCGCCCAGGTGCGCGGCGGCGGCTCCCCCTCCCGCTCCAGGATGTCCTTGCGGTAGTAGAGCAGCCCGGCGTTGGTGACGTACGGGACGGCGTACAGCCGGCCCTCGAAGGTGGCGGTGTCCACCACGGGCGGCAGAAAGGCGTCCAGCGGGAACCGCTCCCCCTGAAGCGGGGCGATCCAGCCGGCCGCCGCGAACTCCGAGGTCCAGGCGACGTCGATGTTCAGCAGGTCGAAGCGGTCGGAGCCGGCGCGCAGCTCGCTGATCATCTGGGCGCGGGTCTCGTCGGCGGAGTCGGGAAGCTCGACGAGGGTGACCCGCTCGGCCGGGCGGACGCGGTTCCAGTCGTCGAGCAGCGGCCCCAGATAGCCGGTGAGATCGCCCGCCGTCGCCAGGGTCAGAGGCCCGCGGCCCGCGGCGTGCGCGGCTCCGGGCGGCTGCGGGGACACGGCGCCCGCACTGAAACCGGTGTACCCGGCAACGATCACGGCGGCGGCGAGGAGCCCTCTACCCGCGGCACGCATCCACCGCATAGGTTCCTCCCAGCACACCACTGCGGCCACACTGCCGCCCATCCCGGCCTATGTATACCGGTTAGGCATGGGCGATACTAGACGTCCCGGCACATAAGCCAGGTGGCGCGGGCCACAGCCCGCGCCGTGCCATGCAACATGCAGGCATTCACGTCAGCAGAGGGATCGCAAGGGAGGGGAGCGCGTGCGGCTGCCGCTCCTGGCACTCCTCACCCGTGGCCCCGCCCATGGCTACGAGCTCAAACAGGACCTTGAGAAGCTCCTGGGCGCCGCGTACTCTCAGCCGAACGTCGGCCAGATCTATGTCACCCTCGGGCGGCTGGAGAAGTCCGGTCTGATCGCCGGCGAGGACGTCGAGCAGTCGGGCAGGCCCAACAAACGCACATACCGGCTCACCGAGGCCGGCCATGAGGCGGTGCTCGCCTGGTTCGACGAGACCAACGACGAGCCCCGGGTGCGGGACGAGTTCTTTATGAAGATCGCCCTCGCGCCCGAGTCCGGGCTCGCCGACCCGATCGACCTGATCAACAGACAGCGGCGGCACTATCTGCGGACCATGCGGGACCTGTCGAAGCTGGCCGCGTCCGAGGACCGGGACAACAAGGTCTCCCAGCTGCTGATCGAGGGCGCGATGCTGCATCTGCAGGCCGACCTCGACTGGCTGGAGCGCTGTCAGGAGGAGCTGGAATGAGCGACGCGGCGGCCGCCGGCCCCGGCGGCGGGATACCGGCGGGCGACGCCCCATCCGGCGCCGGGGGCGTGCCGATCGTCCGCGCCGAGGGGCTGACCAAGACCCACGTCGGCGAGGGCGCGCCCGTGCACGCCGTGCGCGGGGTGGACCTGGCGGTGCAGCCCGGCGAGTTCGTCGCCGTGACCGGGCCCTCCGGGGCGGGCAAGTCCACTCTGCTGCATCTGCTCGGCGGGCTGCAGCGGCCGGACGGCGGGCGGCTGTGGCTGGACGGCCGCCGCGTGGACGGCTACCGCGAGGCCCGCTGGTCGGTGCTGCGCCGCCGCAGCATCGGGATCGTCTTCCAGTTCTTCAATCTGGTCTCCGACCTGACCGTCGCCGACAACGTGGAGCTGCCCGCTCTGCTGGCGGGCGCCTCGCCGCGCGACGCCCGTGCGAGCCGCGCCGAGCTGCTGGCCGAGCTGGGACTCGAGGGCCGCGAGCGGTCCGTGCCCGGCGAGCTCTCCGGAGGTGAGCAGCAGCGGGTGGCCCTGGCGCGGGCGCTGGTGAACCATCCGGCGCTGCTGCTGGCCGACGAGCCGGCCGGCAGTCTGGACAGCAAGGGCACCCGGGAGGTGCTGCGGCTGCTGTCCCGCTTCCACCAACGCGGCCAGACGATCGTGATGGTCACCCATGACGCCCGGATGGCGGGCGCCGCCGACCGGGTCATCAGCTTCTTCGACGGGCGCATCACCGACGACGCACGGCTCGACGGCCCGGAGCCCGGACCGCGGCGAGGCCCGGCACGCGGCCCCGCGGGCGGCGTCTCGCACGTGGTCGAGCTGAAGGACTGACGCCGTGCGGGCCACCGTGCGCTGGGCGCGCGCCGATCTGAGAGCACACCGCGGGCAGGCCGTGTTCGCGGTGCTGGCCAGCGCGGGCATCATCGCCTCCCTGCTGCTGGCCGTGGCGCTGTCCAGCTATGCGGCCAACCCCTGGCAGCGCATCTTCACCCAGTCCAAGGGCGCGCACGTCTGGCTGCACACGCAGGCCGGAGCCGGGCAGGACGACGCCGCCGCACTGTCCCGCATCGACGGCGTCACAGGCGTCGCGGGGCCGTACCGCACCGGGCGGGCCGTTCTGGAGGCGCACGGGACGCGGGCGCAGATCACCCTGCGTGCGGCGCCGGATCAGCCGCCGCAGATCGCGCGGCCGCTGGTGACGGCGGGCCGCTGGCTCACCGCTCCGGACGGGCTGTCGGACGGGCGGTCGGGCGCGCAGCCGACCGGGCAGCCGGAGATCGTGCTGGAGCGTTCGCTGGCCCGGGTGCTGTGGGCGGAGCCCGGCGACACGATCACCATGATCGGAGCGGCGGACGGTTCGTCCCGCACGGTGCGGGTCGCCGGCATCGCCGAGGCCGCCGAGCCCGGCTACCGGCCGGGCGGACAGCCCGGCGCCGGCTGGGTGCTGCCGGCCACGCTGGACCTGGTCGCGCCCGGCAGCGCCGCCCGGAGCGTGGGCCTTCGGCTGGACGATCCCGGCGACACGGATTTCACCGTCCAGCGAGCCGTCACCCTGCTGGGCGCGGACCGGGTCTCCCAGGTCGTCAAGTGGCAGCAGGTGCGGGCCGAGGCCGGGGGCGACGACCGGCTGCTGGGTCAGCTCTTCGCGGTCTTCGGCCTCGGCGCCCTGCTGGCCGCCGCGCTCGCCGCGTCCGGGGCGATCAGCGCACGCGTGCGCGGGCAGCTCCGGGACATCGCGATCCTCAAGGCCGTCGGCTTCACCCCCGCCCAGGTCGTCCGCGGCTTCCTGGTCCAGCATCTTGCCTTCGCGCTGCTCGGGGCGGCCGTCGGCACGGCCGCGATCGGGCTGCTCGGCGCCCGCATACCCGGCCGGATCGGCGAGGCGGCCGGGCTCTGGCAGGACCTGCCGGGTCACGGGGCCCAGCTGCTGGGCATCCCGGCCGCGGCCGTCCTGCTGATCGCGGCGGCCACCTCGCTCGCCGCATGGCGGGCCGGGCGGGTCCCTCCGGTGCCGGTCGTGCGCGCGGTGCAGCCCTCGGCCGTGCCGATGACGCCCCTCGCCCGACGGGCGCTGGGACTGCGGGTGCCGCCCGCGCTGGTGCTCGGCTGGCGGGCCGCTTTCCAGCGGCGGCCGCGCACCCTGGCCGCCCTGACCAGGACCGCCCTGCCGCTGCTGATGATCACGGCGGCGCTGGTCGCCTCGGCCACCCTGGACGCCTTCCGCAGCCGCCCGGCCGAGGTGGGGGTGCCCGCGGCGCTCACCGTACGGGCGGAGAGCGGCGCCGTCGCGGGCGAGGGGCTCCAGCGGGTGCTGACCGCTCCCCCGGGCGTCGTGGCTGCGCACCCGGGGGTGGAGGCGGCGGCCCTGGTGCCCGGCCAGACGGGCACGATCACCGTCCGCGGCCTCGGCACCGCGGCGCGGCCGTACCCCTTCAGCATCGCTGAGGGGCGGGCTCCCGCCGGGCCGGACGAGGCGGTCGCCGGGCAGGGGCTTCTCGATCTGCTGAATGTGCGGATCGGCGACTGGGTGCGGATGACGGTGCAGGGGCGGCCGCAGATCCTGCACATCGTCGGGCGCAGCATCGAGCCGGAGGCAGGGGGCCGGGTGGTCTCCACGACCCTGGACACCCTCCAGGAGCGCGATGCGGACATCCGGCCGGACTTCCACCATCTGGTGCTGCGTCCGGACGCCGACGCCTCGGCCGTGCGCGCCGCCCTGGCCGGGGCGGGGGGCGGCACGCTGGACATCCGTGAGACCGCCAACCCGGCGGACCGGCTGGAACCGGCGCAGGGTGTGATCGCGGCGCTGGTCGGAGTGCTCGCCCTGATCGGCTTCACGGAGCTGCTGACCCTGGCCGGGACCGGGGTACGCGACCGCGGCCGGGATCTGCTCGCCCTCAAGGCGATCGGCCTGACGCCGCGCCAGATCAGCGCGACGATCGTGGCGGCCGCGGGGTTCACCGCCCTGGCGGCGGCCGCGCTGGGCGCGGGGCTCGGGCTGCTGTCGGGCCACTGGCTCGTCGAAGCCCAGGGCCGGGCGAGCGGCATCGGCGCGGGGATCGCGCAACTGCCGTCCGCCGGGGTGCTGCTGGCCGTGGTCGTCTGCGCCGTGGCGGGCGCGGTCGCGGCGGCCGCGGTGCCGGCGGCCCGCACCGCGCACCGGCGGCTGGCGGACTCCCTGAGCGAAACGCTCTGACGCCGGGCCGTGCGGCCGCTTCACACGCTCGGCGCGCCACCGCACCCGGACCACGTGCCACAACACACTGCCGGCTGGCGAACTCCCCGCACGAAACGCCCTGACACCGGACCGCGCAACCGCCCCACCCACTCGGCGCGCCACCGCACCCGGACCACGTGCCACAACGCACTGCCGCGGCGGCTTCAGGCGCGCCGCGTGAGCGCCGCGGGCCGTCCCGTACGGCTCCCCGCTCCGCGTGGCGGCGTCCCGCTCCGGGCCCGGCGGTCCGGGAGATGGCCGGAGCGGCCCCGTCAGCCGGCAGTCGCGGCGGCGGCGACCGCGGCGGCGACCGGGGCCACGCCGTCCTCCGCACGGAGGCGGGAGGCCAGGGACCGCGCACGGTCGCGGTACGCGGGGAGCGAGACCGCCCGCGTGAGCGCCGTGGCCAGCGCACCGGCGGTGAGGCCGCGCAGTGGGACGGACCGGGGGGCGACGCCCAGGGCGATGAGGCGGGACGCCCAGAAGGACGCGTCGAACTGGATGGGGACGGGCACCGCGGGAACGCCGGCCCGCAGCGCGGCCGCGGTGGTGCCCGCGCCCGCGTGGTGGACCACCGCGGCCATGTGCGGGAAGACCGCGGCGTGCGGGAGTTCGCCGACGGTGAGCATGTCGTCTCCTTCGGCGGCCAGCCCGGCCCAGCCGCTCTGGATCACTCCGCGCAGTCCGGCCGCGCGCAGCGCGGTGACGACCGTCCGGCTGAGGCGGTCCGGGTCGGGCACGGTGGCGCTGCCCAGACCCACGAAGACCGGCGGCGGGCCGGCGGCCAGGAAGTCGGCGAGCGGGCGCGGCAGTTCGCTTCCCGGCGGGTCGTACGGCCACCAGTAGCCCGCGACGTCCAGGCCGGGACGCCAGTCCCGGGGTCGGGGCACCACCTGGGGGCTGAAGCCGTGCTGGACGGGCCATTCGCAGGCTTCCCGCGCCCGCCGGACGGCGCGCGGGCCGGCCGGGGGCAGCGCCAGCCGGGCCCTCAGGTCCTTGACGGCTGCGGCGAACACCAGGTCGAGGGAGGCGTTCACCAGATGCGCCGCCTGCCGGTTGCCCGCCGCTCCCCAGGAGCGGACGCCCAGCACCGGCGGCGGGAACTCCCGCGTGGGGGCCAGGGGCTGAAGGTAGACGCCGAGGGCCGGCAGGGCGAGGCCTTCGGCGACGACCTGGCCGAGCGGGGCGACCGTGCCGCCCAGCAGCAGCATGTCGGACTCCTGCCCTGCCTTGAGCAGTTCTTCGGCCACCGGTCCCGCATGCTCCCGGGCCATGTGCAGCATCCGGGCGAGCTTGCCCGCCCCCGTGGCGCTGCGGTGGAGTGCGAGGCCCCGCTCGGAGTGCAGTTCGGCATACGGGTCCATGGGCAGCGTGTGGAAGCCCATGCCGGCGGAGCGCGCCAGCGGCTCGAAGCGCCGGTGGGTGACGAGGGTGACCTCGTGCCCCGCACAGGCGATGCCGTGCCCGAGACCTGTGTAGGGGGCCACGTCGCCCCGCGACCCTGCTGTCATGACCGCTACGCGCACGTCGGCCAGTATGGACGGCCGCCGTGGCGACGCCGATGCTTTCCGGCCGCGGCGACGCCCGGACGGCCGCCGTCGGCTCCGCGGACCGCCTTGACGCCGAAAGGGCCCGCCGGGCGCCGCCCGGCAGAGGCCGGGGGCGTCCGTCCGGCACCGTACGGGCCGGTCCATTGGGCCGGTCCATTGGGCCGGTCCATGTCCTGTGCCGCCTGTGGACGAGCCGGAGATGCGGAGATCGAATACGATCGGCTCATCGGCCTCACGGCCTTGGCAAGGCCGCCTCGGGACGGGTCTGCCCGGGACGGGGTCTCCTCGGTAAGGGCTGTTACGGTGAGCGATCCGCTGACGGGCATTCCATTCGGGGGAGACCTCGCGCTGCCGTCTCCCGCCGGCACGCCGTCCGTCGCGGTCCTCGTCGATCTGGTCCGCACCGGCTCCGCCGGCGGCCAGGTCAAATGCTGGGAGCGGTTCGCCGAGGCGGCCGCGGGGCTGCCCGCCGCGGAGCTCGGCGTCGATCTGACGCTGTATGTGCTCGGCGACAGGCCCCGCATGGAGCCCCTCTCCCCCTCGGTCCGCTTCGTCACCCTGCCACCGCTGATCAGCACGTCCCCGCTGGTGCGGGACCGCGGCGTCGACGTCTGCGACGTCGCGCCGCACCATCCGGCGCTCGGACGGCTGCTCCCCTTCCACGACGTGTGGCATCTGACCCATGTCTTCTCCTTCGCCACCACCGCGGTGCGCCTCAGCCGCGCGCAGCGCCGCTCGGGGCTGCCCAACCGAGCGGGGCTCGTCGGCTCGGTCCACACCGATGTGCCCGCCCTCACCGCCCTGTACGTCCAGGAGCTGACCGGCCGGCGCGCGGGCCGGGGGCCCCGTGCGCTGGCCGAGGCGAGCGCCGCCCTGGTTCGGCGCAGACGGGACCGGATTCTGCGGGCCTGCGACCGGGTGATGGTCTCCACGCATGCGGAACGCGCCGAGATCGCCGCAGTGGCGGGCGAGCAGCGGGTGTCGCTGCTGGGCAGGGGCGTGGACCACACCCGCTTCCGCCCCGACCCGTCGGCGCGCGCCGAGCTGACCCGGCTCCTCGGCGTCCCCCGGGACCCGGTGCGGGTGCTGTTCGCCGGGCGCGTCGACTCCTCCAAACGGGTCCTGCTGGCGGCGGAGGCCGTACGGCTGCTGCGGCAGCGGGGCCGCTCGGCGCATCTGGTCGTCGCCGGAGCCGGTCAGGACTCGGCGCGGGTGGCCGGGCTGCTCGGCGGCGGCGCGACGCTGCTCGGCACGCTGGACCAGGACCGGCTGGCCCTGGTGTACGCGGGCTGTGACGTCTTCGTCCTCCCGTCCCTGACCGAGACGATCGGCAATGTCGTCGGCGAGGCGATGGCCTGCGGGCTGCCGGTGGTGCTGCCGGCGGGCGCCCGTACCACCCAGTGGCTTGCGGCCCCCGGCCGGGACGGGCTGACCGTGACGGACGACAGCCCGGCGGGCTGGGCGGACGCGCTGGCGGCGCTGGCGGACGATCCGGCGGAGCGCGCCGCCATGGGGCGGCGTGCGGCCGCATCGGCTGCCGCCCGCCACCGGACCTGGGCCGAGGTGCTGACCGAGGATCTGCTGCCGGTGTGGCGCGCGGTCGCGCCGCTCCCGTCGCCCGGGGACGGCTGACGAGGTGTGGGGCGCCGTCGTCGCCTCGCTGGCCGCTGCCGCGTGCTTCGCCCTGGCCGGGGTGCTCCAGCAGCGGGCCGCCGCGCGCCGACCGGACGAGGAGTCCCTCTCCCCCGCCCTGGTGCGGCACCTTGTACGGCAGCCGATGTGGCTGGGCGGCATCGGGCTGGCGGTGCTGGCCTACGGCTTCCAGGCCCTGGCCCTCGCACACGCCCCGCTGAGCCTGGTGCAGCCGCTCATCGTCTGCGAGCTGGTCTTCGCCATCCCGCTGGCCGCGCGGCTGGCCCGGACCCGTCTGGGCCCGCGCGAATGGGCCGGCACCGCGGCGGTGACCTGCGGTCTCGCGGTCGCCCTGCTGGCCGCCCGGCCCCAGGGGGGCAGCACCGAGGCGAGCCCGGGCGGCTGGCTGCTGACCCTGGGCGCCTTGGGCGGCCTCGCGGCCACGGCCCTGGCCGCCGGCCGCGCCGTCACCGGGCCGCCGAAGGCCTCCCTGATCGCGCTGGCGGCCGGGGTGGTGATGGGCGGCCAGTCCGTTCTGCTGGACGCGACGGTCGACCGCTTCGACGAAGGCGCGGCGGCGGTCTTCGCCTCCTGGCAGACCTATCTCCTGGTGGCCGCCAGCCTGGGCGGGCTCCTGCTGATCCAGAGCGCCTTCCAGGCCGGCCCGCTGGCCGCCGGCATGCCCGTCATCGACGCGGCGGAGCCGGCCGTGGCCATCGCGGTGGGCATCGGGCTCTTCGGCGAGAGCCTGCGGGGCGGGTGGGCGGCGGGAGTGGCAGCGGGGTGCGGTGCGGTGGTGACGCTGGCCGGGATCGTCGCACTGGACACGTCTCCCGTGCTCAGGGCCCTGTACGGCCGCCAGACCGCCGGGCGGCGAAAGGGGGTGCCGTCCGGCGCGGGGTGATGCGGATCTGCTCCCCGGCCTTCGGGGCGGAGCCCGGGTACGGGAAGGGGCCCGTGTCTCAGTCCGCCGCGGCGGTCTCCCCGGGCCCCGCCGTCCGCCGCGCGTGCGTCGCCGTTCGGGCGTGGATGTACAGGTCCTGCCGCGCAGGCGCGGACACCCGGCGCTGCGGGAGCGGGAGTTCGAATTCCACCGGCCGGCGGTGGTCCGCGAGCTGCCGCTGCACGTTGTACACACGGCCGAACTTCCACAGCATGCGGGCGAAGTTGGTCTGACCGTGCAGCAGATTGCGCCCCAGCACCTGCATCGCCCCGACCGCCGTCTTCAGCCCCAGGTGCTTGCGGTTGATGACGGCCTGGGTGCGCACCAGTTCGCGGTAGAAGACGTCGATCGGAAGCTTGGTGGGGACGACGGCGTGCTGGATGTCGAACAGCCGGTAGTCGCGGGTGGTCAGATGGCGGGCTTCCGTGTGCCAGATCTCGGTCCCGGGGTAGGGGGTCATGACCGTCAGATGCACGATCTCCGGCACGCTCATGGCGAACTCCCGTACGACGCGGAAGCGTTCCTCGTCCCAGGCGGGGTCGACGATCAGATTGATCGCGACCATGATGCCGAGGCGGCGCGCGGTCTCCAGGGCGCGGAAGTTGTCGTCCGGGCTCACCCGTTTGCGGTAGAGGTCGAGCCCTTCGGCGTCGATGGCCTCCATGCCGAGGAACATGTAGCGCAGCCCCAGGCGCGTCCACCTGCGGAAGACCTCCTCGTTGCGGAGCAGCACATCGCTGCGGGTCTCCAGGTAGTAGCGCTTGCGGATCTTCCGGCGCTCCAGGGCGGCGGCGATGCCGTCGCCGTGTTCGGGGCGGATGAAGGCCACGTCGTCGACGATGAAGACGTTGGGCTCGCGGATCGAGGCCATCTCGTCGGCCGCGGCCTCGGGCGAGGCCTTGCGGTAGCTGCGGCCGTAGAAGGTCCACGCGGAGCAGAAGGAGCAGTCCCAGGGGCAGCCGCGGGTGAACTCGATCGAGGCGCAGGGGTCGAGTTCGCCGATGAAGTAGCGGTTGCGCTTGCGCATCAGATCGCGGGCCGGGAGCGGCCGGTCCAGGCTGTCGAGCAGTTTGGGCGCGGGTCCGCGGCCCTGAGGTGAGACGACGCCGGGCACGGTGTGCGCCGCGCCGTCGCGGGCCGCGGCCAGCAGGGGCGCGACGGCGGGCTCGCCCTCGCCCCGCACGATGGCGTCCACCGCGCCGTCCGCCTGCTGCAGCACGTGTTCGGCGATGAAGGACACGCTGTGCCCGCCGAAGAAGACGAAGCACCCCGGAGCGGCGGCCTTGGCGTGGCGGGCGATGTCGATCGCCTCGGGAATGTTCGCCAGATAGTTCAGCGAGACGCCCAGCGCCTCGGGACGGAACGACGCGATCTCCCTGTCCAGCAGGGAGCGGGAGAGGACCTGCAGGTCCACCACTCGAACCTCGTGTCCCGCGTCGCGGGCTGCTGCGGCCACCCGTTCCAGGCCCAGGGGCTCAAGGCGCAGGAAGATCTCCGAGTACATCAGAGCACTCGGGTGTACGAGCATCACACGCATCATCAGTCTCCAGCCGACAGCTGACGGATTGGTCGACGTCCTCGACGGGCTTCGCTGCACGTCCCGGCAGTCCTGGGCGGTGGGTCAGCCGAATCTCCCCGCCAGTCGCCGGAAGAGGCCGGGGGTCGCGCCGTACAGGCGGGCGGGGAGGCGGAGCCACCGGGGGATGAAGATCTCCTGTCGGCGTCGCCCGCTGGTGACGGCCCGCCACACCTCGTCCGCCACCTGCGCCGGGCTGACCGCGCGGACCTTGGTGGGTCGGGGGGTTCCCCTCCGGGCGAAGAACGGGGTGTCCACGATGCCCGGCACGACCAGGCAGACGTGGACGCCCGTGCCCCGCAGCTCGTAGCGCAGGCTGTCGGCGAAGACGCCGAGCGCCGACTTGGCCGCGGAGTACACGGCCTCGTCCCGGACGCCGACGGCGCCGGCGATCGAACCGATGAGCACCAGCTGCCCGCTGCCCCGCTCGACCATCCGGGGCAGCACCGCGCGGACCAGATGGACCAGGGCCGCGAAGTCCACGGACAGCACCTCGTCGATGGCCTTGTGCGGCATGGCCACGAAGGGCCCCGACCAGCCCACGCCGGCCGAGGCCACCAGGACGTCGACATGGTCGGCGTCCTCCAGGACGGCGTGTGACAGCCGCTGCACCGCGGCGGGGTCGGTGAGGTCGGCGGGCACGGCCGAGCCGTGTGTACGGGCCGCCAGCAGCCCCAGGCGCTGTCTGTCACGGCCGTGGAGCAGGAGCCGCCAGGCCCGCTTGTCGTCGGCGGCGAAGCGGGCGGCGACCGCCGCGCCGATGCCCGAGGACGCTCCGGTGATCAGTGCGACGGGGCGGTCGGCCGGCTCGCCGGCGGGACGGCCGCGCACCGCTCCGCGGGGCTGACCTGCCGAGCGGCCGGGACCGGCGGCGGAACCCGTGCGGCCGTGCGGTTCTCCCGCGTCGGGCGGCGGGGGTTCGGGGCCGGGGCCGGTGGCCAGGTATGCGCTCGCCACACCGTTCTCCTTGGCTCGGTTGCCGGTTGGTCTGCCGATTGCTCTGCCGGTGCTTTCCGTCCGTGGGGCGTCGGTGGTTCTCGGATGTCTCAGGCTGCTCAGGCCTCTCGGACGCTGGGTCTCAAGGGTCTTCCGCGGTGTCTTGAGGAGACTGGGGGCGGCTGCCGCGCGGATCGTCACTCATGCAACAGCAGAACCGACGCGGCCGCATATCCGCCGGGGACACGCCGAAGGGCGGATGCCGGTGGTGCGACTGGATGAACCCGCGACGGTCCCCAGCGCGCCTCCGGGGCCCTCTGCGGCCCGGCCCGCGGCAATCACATCAGCCCGGCGCGTCGTCGACCACCCGCAGATCCGACGGCAGCCCCGGCAGGCGGCCTCGCGGTCGTCCGCGCAGCACGCCGAGGGGTGGACGGGGCGAGACGACACACCCCCGGCTTCCGGCCCCGCCGTCCTCGGCGGGCATTGCGGAGGGCTCCGGCGTGCCGAGCGCCCCGGGCGGCGGCAGCAGGAGCCCGCTGCCGGATCAGCCGGAACGTGCCGCCGTACAGCGCCTTGCCGCCGTACAGCGCCTTGCCGCCGTGGCGCCGAGCGCGGGACGGCCTCCGGGCCGATCGTGCGGAGCTCGGCGGCCGGCCACGGCCGGCAGGCGCTCACCTCCCGCAGCGTCGGCGCCTTGTGCATCCGGCGTCTGCCGGGCGTGAGTGCATCGCGCCGTACGGGGCACCCGGCGTCGTATGAACCAGCGCACGGCACCCGTCGTCGAGAGCACCGTGTCCTTCCTGACACATGGCTACGCCTGGCTGCCCGACCTGCGCAGGCACCTCGGCGAGAACACGGTGCAGACCCGGCTGGCGGGGCGGACGGCGACGGCCCTGCACGGCCCGGACGCCGTCCGGTTCTTCTACGACGAACGGCATGTCGTCCGCCGGTCGGCGCTGCCGGCCCCCGTCGTCGACACGCTGTTCGGCCGCGGCGCCGTCCAGGCGCTCGACGGACCGGAGCACCGCGCCCGCAAGGCGCTGTTCCTGACCCTGCTCACCGGCGAAGCCCCGGTGGCGTCCCTGGTGGAGCGCGTCGGGACGGAGTGGGACGCGGCGTCGCGCGCCTGGGCGCAGCAGCCCGCCGTCGAGCTGTTCCGGGCGACGAGCGTGGTGCTCACCCGCGCCGTGTGCGGCTGGGCGGGCGTACCGCTGCCGGCGGAGGAGACCGTGCAGACGGCGGACGACATGGTGGCCATGGTCGACGGCTTCGCCACCGCGGGGCCGCGGCACTGGCATGCGCGGCGGGCCCGCATCCGGCAGGAGAAGCGGTTCGAGGAGCTGATCCGCGCAGAGCGGGAGGCGGCGGAACGGGCCGCTGGCCGGAACGGCGCGGGGCCGCAGGGGTCGCTGGTGCGGGCGGTGGCGCTGCACCGCGGGGCCTACGGTGAGCTGCTGGACGAGCACACCGCGGCGGTGGAGGCGCTCAATATCGTGCGGCCCGCCACGGCCGTCGCCTGGTACGTCGTCTTCGCCGCGCACGCCCTGCACCGCTGGCCGCAGCACCGGGCGCCGCTGCGGGCCCGGGACGCGGCGTATGCGGAGGCCTTCGCCCACGAGGTGCGCCGGTTCTATCCGTTCGTGCCGTTCATCGTGGGTCTCGCCGCCCGTGAGCTGCACTGGGAGGGGGTGACGGTCCCCGAGCACTCTCTGGTGCTGCTCGACGTGTACGGGCAGAACCACGACCCCGCGCTGTGGCCGCATCCCTATGCCTTCGATCCGGCGCGGTTCCTCGGGCGTCAGCCGGGCCGCGACGAGCTGATCCCGCAGGGCGGCGGCGATCCGCACGGCCATCGCTGCCCCGGTGAGGATGTGACCGTCGCACTGCTGCGGTCGGTGTCGACGCGGCTCGCCGGCATGGACTACGACGTGCCGCGGCAGGACCTGGCGATCCCCCTGCGGCATGTGCCGACGCGGCCGCGCAGCGGCTTGGTCGTCTCGGTGCCGCCCCCGCACGCCGCGCCGCCCCGGGCGCGGAACCGCAGGCCGGACTGGTGATCCCCGGTCGCCGGGGGCTCCGGGGCCGTTTGCCCGCAGCCGTGCGCGGGCACCCGGCACGCGGGGGCACAGACCGCATCGGCTGCCCCAGCGGCTGGAGCCCGGCACGGACCCCGCCACTGGCAGAACGGAAGGCGGGTCGACGTTGATGACCGACGAGACGACGCGCGGCGACGAGGTGTACCAGCCGACGGGCTCGGATGTGCAGAACCGGCCGGCCGACGACCTCGACATGGAGAACGTGCTCGACGAGAAGGACCTCGACGCGCTGCTGGACGAGGGCTACTCGCCGCCGGAGCGGCCGCTCGCGGTGGAGGCGTACGGGACGACCGGCACGGAGCAGCTGCGGGGCGAAACGCTTGATCAGCGGCTGGCGCGGGAGCAGCCGGACGGCTCCGGCGCCGGGCCGGAGGAGGACGGCGACGGCATCGGCGATCTGCCGGGCGGCGAGGGCGAGCCGCTGGACGACGAGGCGGGCGAGGTGCGGGCGGGGCGGCTGACCCGCCCGGACGACCCCACGCCGCGCCGTCCGAGCGATTTGGTGGCGCGCGATGTGGGGGTGGACGGCGGAGCGGCCTCCGCGGAGGAGGCGGCGATGCACGTCGTGGAGGAGCCGGCCGCCGGAGCCGAGAGCTGAGCCGACGCGGACGGACGGGCAGACAGGCGGGCGGACGGACGGGCGGGCGGGTCAGTGGCCGATGGAGTCGATCAGCTCCCGGGCTCCCTGGCGGAGCAGGGCCACGGCCACGGAGATGCCCAGTGTGGCGGGGTCGAGCGGGCCTGCCCATTCGTGTGCGTTGAGGACGCGTTTGCCGTCGGGGGTGAACACGCAGGCCCGCAGCGACAGGTCGCCGTTGCGCTCGGCCCGGGCGTATCCGGCGATCGGGCTGTTGCAGTGGCCTTGGAGGACATGGAGAAGCATCCGCTCGGCGGTGGCCTCGCGGTGGGCGTCGGGGTCGCCGAGGCCGCTGACGGCGTCGATCAGCTCGGCGTCGCCCTCGCGGCACTGGAGTGCCAGGATGCCGGCGCCGATGGGCGGGCACATCACGTCGGCCGGCAGGATCTCGCTGATCACATCCATGCGGCCGATGCGTGCGAGGCCGGAGACGGCGAGCAGCAGGGCGTCGGCGTCGCCCGCGTGGAGCTTGTCCAGCCGGCGGTTGGCGTTGCCGCGCATGGGCACGCATTCCAGGTGCGGGTGGGAGGCTGCGAGCTGCGCGATGCGGCGTACGGAGGAGGTGCCGATGCGGGCTTTGGCGGGCAGTTCGTCCAGGGTGAGCCCCGCGGGGTGGACGAGGGCGTCGCGGATGTCGTCGCGCTTGAGGAACGCGGCGAAGACCGTGCCGGCGGGCAGCGGCCGGTCGGCGGGCACGTCCTTGACGCAGTGGACGGCGAGATCCGCCTCGCCCGCGAGCAGCGCTGCGTCGACCTCCTTGGTGAACGCGCCCTTGCCCTCCACCTGGGAGAGGTCGCCCATCCACTTGTCGCCGGTGGTCTTGACGGGGACGACCTCGGTGGTGACACCGGGGTGGCGGACGGCCAGTTCTGCGCGTACGCGCTCCACCTGGGCGAGTGCCATGGGCGAGTCGCGGGAGACGATGCGGATGAGCTCAGGGGTGGACATGGCTTACACGATAGAGCGTCAGAGGGGGGCGCTCGGACGGCGTTTGCGGATGAGGGGCGGGGTACGAGCGGACGCCGAGGGGGGCTGTAGCCGCACGGCTGCCCATCCGGCCGCGGCGGCCGGGCGGGCCGCGCCGCGGTGCTCCGGCGGGGCCTCCACAGCGATCAGCGGCGGGCGCCGAAGACCTGCGTCCACCAGGGCCCGCCCTGGCCCTCGTGGACGCCGACGCCGATCTCCTTGAAGGAGCAGTTGAGGATGTTGGCCCGGTGGCCGGGGCTGTTCATCCAGCTCTCCATGACCTGGGCCGCGGTCTGCTGCCCGCGGGCGATGTTCTCGCCGTAGGTGCTCCACTGGTAGCCCGCGGCGGTGATGCGCTCTCCCGGTCCTGTGCCCTCGGGGCTGGAGTGGGAGAAGTAGTCCCGGGCCGCCATGTCCTCGGAGTGGCCGAGCGCGGCCTGGTGCAGCTGGGTGTTGCCGCTGACGGGACCGCAGCCCTCCTTGGCGCGCTCGGCGTTCACCAGGTCGGTGACCTCGGCGACGAAGCCCTGAGGTGTGGCCGGCGGGGTGGATCGGGGGGTGGCGGGCGGTCGCGGGGCGGTGGTGCGCGGGGGTGTCGCAGCCGGCTGCTCGGTCTTCTTCGGTGCGGCGGAGCTCTTGGAGGGGGTCGGGGACGCGGAGGGGGTCGGGGAGGCGCTCGACGGGCTCGGGGAGGGGGACGGCGACGAGGACGTCGAAGCGGTGTGCGGGAGCGCCGGCCCGGAGTCGGTTTCGGCGGCCGACGAGGCGGCCGCCCGGTCCTTGTCCTCTTCCTCGGGGAGCAGCAGGAGCGCACCGCCGCCCCCTGCGATCAGTACGGCGGCCGCCGCCGCGGCCGTACGGCGGCGGGCGCGGCGTCCCCGGCGCAGCTCCTGGCGGGTGCGGGTGCGCCGGCCATGACGTCCCCCCGGCCGGTCCGCCCCGGCGGAGCCCGGGCGGACCGCCGGGTCCGCCGCGGACGCGACGGGTTCGGCGGATTCGGCGTGGTGCTCGGAGGCGTCCGGGTTCGCTTTCGCGGGCCCGGCGTACGAGGCGGGGCCGGCGTACGGCGGGGCGCCGGCGGTCCAGCGCAGTGCGAGCGCCGCCGACAGCGGCGTCAGCGCCAGGCCGACCAGCAGCCGTTCCGCCGGTATCAGCCCCGACGAGTGCCCGGAGCAGACGGTGCACTGCCGGGCGTGCCTGGCGATCCGCTTGCGCCAGAGCGCGGAGGGTATGCCGTCCCACTGCTCGGTCAGCGGTTCCAGCAGCACGCAGTGCGGCTCGGCGGCCAGCGCCCGTACCACGACGCGGCCCACCTCGAGCTGGGCCTTCATCCGCTGGACCCGTACGGCGGTGTGCTGGGGCGTGAGCTCCAGGGCTTCGGCCACATCCGACCGGGTGACCTCGCCGGCGGCCTCGAGCCACCACAGCGACAGCAGGGCGCGGTCCTCGGGGTCGAGCCACCGCGTCGCCTCGGCGACCTCCCTGCGCTGGCCGGACAGCCCGAGCCGGGCGATGGTGACGTCGACGAAGTCCGCGCGGGGGTCGGGCAGGTCGTGGAGCTCGTCCAGGCCGGCAGCCGCTCCGGCCCCGCGCCGCCGCCAGTGGCCGCGCATCTGGTTCATCGCGATCGCGACCAGCCAGGACCGGAAACGGCCGGGGTCGCGCAGGCCTCCAAGACTGTCGAGCGCGCGCAGCATGGTCTCCTGCGTCACATCGTCCACGTCGGCATGCCCGTGCAGCCCACGGCCGACGATGTTGTAGACGAGCGGCAGGGACTCTGCGGCGAGCCGGTCGCGGGCACTCCGGTCCCCCGACTGCGCCGCCGTTATCACTGCGGCGTCGACGTCACTGCTCACGATCTCTCCACTCTCCGTCTCGGCTCGGACTGTACGTCCCACACCTAGGGAGACGCCCTGCCCGGGCGTCGATAACGGAAATCGTGGAGACTGTTCTTCCGGTTGAGGGGCTCGGCTTGAGGCCACGACGGCCGCCAGGTCCAAGCCGACCGGTTCGCGGTCGTCGGCGACCCGGGGGCCGACGGCGATCTCCGCGGTGATGCCGGGCCCGAAGCCGGCGATCAGGCGGCGGGCCCCGTCCTCGGGTCCGCCCTCGGCGAAGAGCCGGGCCAGCGCGTCGAAGATGACGGAGCCGGCGATGTTTCCGCGGCAGGTGAGCGTCGCCCTGCTGTAGCGGAACATCTCCTCGGGGCCCCGAGGAAGGGGCAGAGGTCGTCGAGGCGCAGTACGAGATCGCGCCGGGGGCTACCGCGTGGGTCTCGCGGGCCGGCTGGAGGGTCTGCTCCCTGGTGAATCTCGGCGTTTCCCAAGATCTTCATTCCGCGGCGGACAAGGCGGGGCAGGCGCCGGAGCGAAGGCGCAGCACGCCGCGGCGATGCCGTCCGGCAGTCGCATGCGAGGGCGGCCGCGGACCGCATGCGCACGGTCCGCGGCCGCCCTCGCGCCGCACGTCATCGCCGTACGGCCTACGGCCTCGCCATACGGCGCTCACTCCAGCGGATAGATGTCCCCGCTGCCCATGCCGCTCACCTGCTCGCTCTGCTGCTGCAGCCGGTCGGCCTTCTCCTGAAGCCGCCGGCGCTGCTCCGGGTCGTCGGCCCGCTCCGCCGCCTGCCGCAGTTCCTGCGCCTTCTCGCGCAGCTGACGGGCCCGGCCGCCGGATTCGTCCACAGCACTCATGAGTTGCTCCTCGAGATGTGGGGGATGAGGAAGGGGCCTCCTCAGCGAACCAGCAGCCCGACGCCCCCGCACCTCGAAGCCTCACTCCATGTCATCACCGCAGTTCAGCGCAGTAGAGCGGTGAACGACCGCGCAGGCTGCGGCACCGAGGACGGTCCCGTCGAGCATCGAGCCGCCCGCGGCCGGCCGCCGGTCGCCGGAGCGCCGGAGCGCCGACCGGCGGCCGGTCGGCCGCGGGGCGTCACGAACATGCGGACATCTCGGCCGCGATGCACATTGGAGGCATGTCCTCGGAACACCCGCCCGTGATCGTGCACCCGCCCGCCGACGGGGGCCGCCGCGTCAGCGTGCACGGCCGGTTCGCCGGCCTGGCGCACGGGCGCGGGGACGTGGCGGAACTTCTGCGCGGCATGGGGTTCGGCACGGAGGGCGACACCATCGACCTCTTCGACAGCAGCCTCGTCGAGTGGCGCGGAGGCGGGCCGGAGACCTGGCGGTAGCGACCGGGGCCGGGGCCGCACCTCGTCTCGATAGCCTGGACTCATGTCGTCGACCCAGAGGCCGACCCTGCGAGAACTCGCGCGGCAGGGGCTGTCGTCCGTCGAGCGGGGGTACGACCTGCTCGCGCCGAAGTTCGATCACACCCCCTTCCGTACGCCCGACGCGGTGCTGGAGGAGGTGGGCAAGGTCCTCGGGGAGCTGGGGCCGTTCGATGCGGGGCTCGACGTCTGCTGCGGCACGGGGGCCGGTGTCGGAGTGCTGCGGCAGGTGTGCACGGAGCGGGTCGTGGGGGTGGACTTCAGCGCCGGGATGCTCGCCGCCGCGCGCGTCTCTCCGCTGCCGGGCGGCCCGGCGGTCGGCTGGGTGCGGGCGGACGCCCGCGCGCTGCCGTTTCGCCAGGGCTTCGATCTGGCGGTGAGTTTCGGAGCGTTCGGCCACTTTCTGCCGGCCGAGCGCCCTGCGCTCTTCACCGAGGTGCGTCAGGCACTGCGCCCCGGTGGGCTGTTCGCCTTCCCGGTGCCCGCGCCCGCCCGCGTCGGCTCGCGGCTGTACTGGGCGCTGTGGGGGTTCGACGCGGCGATGCGCATACGGAATCTGGTGTGGCGGCCGCGGTTCGTCATGTACTACCGGACGTTCAAACTCCCCGACGTGCTGCGCGAGCTGGCCGCCGCGGGATTTGAGACGGAGCTGACGGCGCTGCCCGCGCTGGGCCGCCGGCCGGACGGCTCGCCGCGGTGCCGACTGGTGGTCGCGCGCCGCGTCTGAACGCCGGTGGCGTGCCGGTCGTATGTGTGGACAGCACATCCGCCGTCGCCGACCGGGAGAGTCCCCTGCCATGTCGTTGCGCTTGTCCGCCACGGTTCTCACCGTCGTCCTCGTGCTGGTGTTCGGCAGTGGATGCAGCGGACAGCCGGGCGGCGACCTGTCGAGAGAGGCGGACGCCCGGCTGAAGGAACTGGGGGTGGACCTCGACGGCTGGCGGGCGGGCGGCTGGCGGAACTGGAATCCGGCGGCCTGGCTGCGCGGCGCGGAGGAGTTCGTCAATCCCGTGATCGACGGCCTGTGGGGGCACGACCGGATGGCCGGGGCCCGTGAGCCGTACAAGAACGTGCCGGGGAACGTGGGACGGGAGACGGGTGTCAGCGATCCGGAGCCCGCGCCCGTCGCCGCCCGTCCGGTGCCGGCGCCCTACCGCGCGAGCGCCGCCGCGGTCGGAAAGGTGTTCTTCGACGGACCGGCGGGACCGATGGTGTGCTCGGCGACCGTGGTGCGGGACCCGGCCAACCCCGGACGGTCCAACCTCGTGTGGACGGCGGGGCACTGTGTGCACGCGGGGCGGGACGGAGGCTGGTTCAGGAACATCGTCTTTGTGCCGTCGTACAACGACACGGGCGCGCCGGCCGGACGGCTCGGAGCACTCGGCCCTGAGCAGGTGTCCCCCTTCGGCATGTGGTGGGCCGACGGGGCGGCCACCTCGGACCAGTGGATCGCGCAGGGCAGGACCACGGGAGGGGACGGAGCGGCGTTTGACTACGCCGTGCTGCATGTGAGGCCGGAGGGCGGCGGCGACGGCCGGTCGCTTGAGGAGACGGTCGGCTCGGCGCTACCCATACGGTTCGGCGGTCCGGCCGCGCAGGACATCGGCGTGATGGGGGTGTGGGGCTACCCCGCCACGGCCCCCTTCGACGGCGCGCGGATGCACTCGTGCACCGGCAGGCCGGGGCGGCTGTCGCTGTCGCCGTCCCAGCCGACCATGTACCGGATGGGCTGCACGATGACCGGGGGCTCCTCGGGGGGCGGCTGGTTCGCGCCGGGTGCGGACGGCAGGCCGGCACTGGTGTCCAACACCTCGATCGGCCCGGTGCCGGCGGCCTGGCTGGCGGGCCCGTTCCTGGGCGACGAGGCCCAGTCCATGTTCGGGGCTTTCAGCAGGGCGTTCGCGGCGGAGCCCGCGCCGTAGTGGGCTGTCGGCCGCCGTCGGCGGCCGACAGCCGACTACGGAGTGTCCCTCGTTTGGCCGGATGTCCGCTTGAGGCGATCTTCGGCGGGCTCATAGGGTGGGCGGCTAACGCAACATCTTTGCTTTAATCGGGAGGAAGAGGCCCATGACCGATATCCCGCTCTCGGCCGGAGAAGCCGTCCGCTGGGCCCGCAGAGCGGGACTGCCGCTCGACGCGGAGCACGCGCCCGCTGTCGCCGCCAGAGCCGACCGCGTACACGCCCTTCTCTCTCCCCTGCGGACACTGGAGTTCGGCGAGACGCCCCCCGCGGCCGCCTATGACGCGCTCAAGGAGCCGGGCCATGCCGCCGGGCGCGCCGAGTGAGCCGTACGGCCTGACGCTGGCCGCGGCCGCCCGGGCCATCGCCGCGCGCGAGCTCTCCCCCGTGGAGCTCACCGAGTCGGTGCTGGGCCGCATCGACGCGGTCGACGGCCGGCTCAACGCATATGCGGCGGTGACCTCGGGCAGGGCGCGCGAGGCGGCGGCGGCCGCGGAGCGGGAGATCGCGGCGCGGGGGCCGCGGAGCCCCCTGCACGGTGTCCCCGTGGGGCTCAAGGACCTGTTCGACGTCGCGGGACTGGCCACCGGCGCGGGGTCCCGCGTCCGGGAGGGCCACCGGGCGGACGAGGACAGCGCCGTGGCCGCGCGGCTCTTCGGGGCCGGGGCCGTGCTCACGGGCAAGACGCAGACGCATGAGTTCGCCTACGGGCTGACGACGCCGCAGACCCGCAACCCGTGGAATCCGGGCCGAGTCGCCGGAGGGTCGAGCGGGGGTTCCGCGGTCGCGGTCGCCTCGGGCGCGGCGACCTTCGCCCTGGGCACGGACACCGGGGGGTCGATCCGGGTGCCCGCCTCACTGAACGGCGTGACGGGACTGAAGCCCACCTACGGCCTGGTCTCGCGCCACGGCGTCACGGCGCTGTCCTGGTCCCTGGACCACGCCGGCCCGATCACCCGCAGCGTCGAGGACGCGGCGCTCGTCCTGGACGCGCTGGCGGGACACGATCCGCGCGACCCCGCCTCGCTCGATGTGCCGCTCTCCCCGTACGCGCGCGGGCTGGGCGGAGATCTGCGCGGGCTGCGCGTCGGAGTGCCCGTCAACTACTTCTTCGACCGCACGGATCCCCAGGTGTCGGCCGCTGTGCGGCGGGCCGTGGAGGTGCTGTGCGGTCTGGGGGCCGTCCGCGCGGAGATCCGGGTGCCGATGACGGAGCAGATCCGCGCCGTGCAGTGGGGTCTGACGGCGCCGGAGGCGACCGCGTACCACGAGCGGACGCTGCGGACCTCGCCCGAGCTGTACGGGGGCGAGGTGCGCACGCTGCTGGAGGCCGGCGAACTGGTCCCTGCGGGCGACTACCTCCGTGCGCAGCGCGCCCGCACGCTGATGCGGCGCGCCTGGGAGCCCGTGTTCGACGCGGTGGACGTCGTCGCCGCGCCCACCGTCCCGTGCACCGCGGCCGGCCGGGGCCGGGAGCGGATCGACTGGCCCGACGGCACCTCCGAGTCGGTCGCCGACGCCTACGTCAGGCTCTCCGCCCCGGCCAACATCATCGGCGCCCCGGCGCTCACCGTGCCGGTCGGCTGCGACGACGCGGGGCTGCCCATCGGCATGCAGCTCATCGGCCGCCCGCTGGGCGACGCGACGGTGCTGCGCGCCGGGGCCGCGTACGAGCGGGCGCGTGGGGAGATCGGCCGACTGGCCCCTCCGCAGGCTCTGGCCGACTAAAAGCAGCATATGTGCGTTAGGGTTCCGTGCGATGAGCCCCAGACCAGCGGTACGCCCCGGCGGGCGCAGCGCCCGCGTCCGGCAGTCCGTGCACACGGCCGTGCGCGAACTGCTGCAGGAACGAGGGCGGGACGGCCTCACCGTGCCGCTGGTCGCCGCCCGCGCCGGAGTCACTCCGTCGACGGTCTACCGCAGATGGGGGACCCTCCGGGAGCTGCTGTCCGATGTAGCGGTGGAACGGCTGCGGCCCGGCTCGCCGCCGGAGGACCTCGGCAGCCTCCGGGCCGACCTGGAGGGCTGGGCCACGTCCTTCGCGCAGCAGACGGCCTCCCCCGCCGGGCAGGCCCGCCTCCGGGACACGCTGGCCGGGGACCCGGACGGCTCGAACAGCGGGCGGTGCGCTGCCTATGCGGCCGGGCAGATCGAGACGATCCTGTCGCGCGCCGCGGCCCGCGGCGAGCGCGCCCCGGACGCCGAGACGGTGCTGGACCATGTGGTGGCCCCGCTGGTGTACCGCGCCCTCTTCCGGCAGGGACCGCCGGATGCCGACGGCTACGCCCGCTCCCTCGTCGCCACCGTGCTGTACAGGTTGATCCCGCTGCCGTGAAGCGGGCCCTCCCCCGCCCTGTCCCTTCCCGCGGCCCGGACTCCGACCCGGTCCCTAACCGAGCTGCAGCACGAGGGACCGTGCGTCGCGGTCGAGGAGGACCGGAACCGGGACCACGCCGCCGGGCTCCAGCTTGAGCAGGGTCGCCTCGCCGTCGACCCGCCCGGCTGTCGTCCGGCCCGGCCCGCCCCCTGCCGTGTCGCCTGCCTCACCGGCGAGATCGCCCTTGAGCTGACCGGTGTGCCGCCAGTTGTGCTCCCGGCCGTCGCACCGGGCGACCGTGCCGCCGATGCCGTGGTGGACGTCGCCCTTGATCAGCTTGGCGCCGACGAGCACCGTCCTGCCGTGGTGGAGCGGCGAACAGCGGTAGGTGCCGCTGAGGGTGACCGTGCCGTCGGCGGCCAGCTGCCCCGCCGGGTCGAGCGTCACGGCGTCGGGGCCGGAGCCCGCGCCGGAGTGTGCGCCCGCCGCACCGGGGTTCACCCCGGCGAGGCAGACCGCGGCGAGACACGCGGTCAGGGCGGGAGACATACGTCGAGATGTGATCATGCTCCGCCCAACGAAGCCTGTACGCAAAGATGTCGGACCTTCGCACGGACGGCCGACACCTCTGTGCCGCCGAATGGCGGTCACCTTCCCGCTTCCGATTGCGCTGCGTGCCGATGCTTTACACGGTGGGTGAGAGATGTTCCACCCACATCGCAAAGGAAGCCGTATGCGTCCCTCAACCCTGCCCCGTGCCCTGGTGCCCACGGCACTGTGCGCCGCACTCGTCCTGGCGGGGACCGGGCCCGCCGCGGCGCTCGACTCAGCGGCATCCGCCGGGGACTCCGCAGTCGCCACCGCCGCCCAGCACCGGATCGAGCTGCCCGAACCGCCGGCCGACACGCCCGGTCTCCCCGAGCTTCCGGCCGACCCCCCGCCCCTCCCCGAGCTTCCAACCGGCACCCGGACCCTCCTGGAGACTCCGGCACTCCCCGCGGACACTCCCAGCCTCCCCCTCGACACGCCCGCCCTGCCCACTTCCCCATGAGCGGGTGACCCGGCGGCGCCCCGCTCCGGCTCCGCTTCGAGGTCCGCCGCCGGGCCAGGGAAGCATGACCGTTCGCGTACGGCGACTCCGCGCGGCACGATGGTCGTGGATCCCGCGATGCCCCCTTTCCGAGCGGAACACTGAGTGTCATGGACAAGGAATCGACGGCTGCCGACCCCCGCGCCACTTCGAGCGAGGACGTGTACGGCGCGCCCTGCTGGATCAGCCTGATGGCGCACGACCTCTCCGCCGCGCAGGACTTCTACGGCGCGGTGCTCGGCTGGCGGTTCCGGCCTGCGCGGCTCGGCGCGGAGTTCCGGCTCGCCGTGCTCGACGGCGAGCCGGTCGCCGGCATCGGAGAGGTCACCCCCACCCTGCAGGCCCCGGTCGCCTGGACCCCGTACTTCGCCGTCGCCGACGCCGATGCGACGGCGGCCCGAATCCGGGAGCGCAGCGCCACTGTGGCGGTCGGCCCCCTCAACTTCCCGGTCGGCCGCGGCGCGCTCGCCGCCGACCGGGACGGCGCAGTCTTCGGCATCTGGCAGGGCGAGCTGATCTCCAACTGGCAGACCTGGCGGGAGAAGGCCCCGACCTGGCTGCGGCTGCGCACCCGCAACGCGTTCGACGCCGCCATCTTCTACGGCGAGGTCCTCGACTGGGCATCCGACCGGCCGGGCTGCTGCGAGGTCGACTACGAGGAGGACGAAGTCGTACTACGCCAGCACGGCTTCGTGGTCGCCCGGCTCAGCTCGGGCGCGACCGAGGAGGCGCCCGATCCGCTCATCCGCCCCCACTGGCATGTGCACTTCGCGGTCCCCGACGTCGAGGCCACCGTCCAGGCGGCGCTGCGGCACGGCGGACTGGTCCTGGAACAGCACGGCACCCCAGAGGGCTCCGAGGCCACACTGCGGGACAGGGACGGCGCGATGTTCTCCGTCAACGACGGCTCGCACCGCGGCTGACCGCGGCGGTACGGGCCGTCGCGGGCCGGCGGTCAGCGCCGGCGGGCACGGGCACGGGCGCTGATTCGGCGCGACCACAGAATCACCCCGCGCAGCACACACAGCAGGGTGAGGGTGTAGGCGGCGGCGAACGCCCAGATGAGGGCGGGCGCCGATGTCTGCACGGCGAAGACGAGAAGGACCAGCGACACCGCGGCGAGCGTCCAGCCCGCGACGGCGAGTCGTCGGCGGTGCAGGGCGGACCGCAGCTGGTTCAGCGGCGCGGACGTCTGCCCCATCGTGCGCAGCTGGCGGTCCAGCAGGGCGTCTTCGCGCAGCCCGGTCTCGATCTCGTCGAGGATACGCCGTTCGCGATCCGTGAATCCGGTTCCGTCCATGGCCAACGCCTCCTCACGGCCGACCGTGATGACCGGTTCACGCCTGGTGGCGCACCGGGCGGGTACCCGCGATGGACCACCCGACACCTCCGCGGCGCGCCCGCGCGCAGCAGTGGGCCGGAGCCGCACCGTCGGGCCCGGGCCGGTTCCGCTCAGCCGGGCGCTGGGCCGGCTGAGCTGTTGGAGGGCGCGCGGCTGATGTCGCCGAGGGCCGATTCCGGGTCGAGTGTCCCGGCGAGGTCTCCGAGGCTGACCATGCCGATGGGGCGGTCCCCCTCGACGACGGGGAGCCTGCGGACCGCGTGTTCCCGCATGAGCGACACGGCGCTGGAGACGGGCTCGTCCGGCCCGATCGACACGGGGGTGAGCGTGCAGACGGCCTCTGCGCTCACGGCGAGCGGATCCACCCCCTCGGCCACGGCACGGGTGGCGATGTCTCGGTCGGTGAGCACCCCGATCAGCCGGTTGTCCAGGGAGACCACCACTCCCCCGATGTCCTGGGCGCGCATCATCTGGGCCGCTTCCACCAGCGAGGCGTCGGGCCGGACGGCCGCCACTCCCGCCGTCATGACGTCCTTCACTTGCTGTGTCATGGCTCAGCCTTCCTGACATGCTCTCGCCCGCGGGCCCGGCCATCCGGCTGTCCCCCGGCTGCCGTCCGGCGGCTTCTCCTCGTCACGCTGCCCGCAGTACCCCTGCCTCATCCGCCTATGCGGGCGGTCACGTTTTCTCTCGCCGGGAGCGGGCATGGGCCCTTTACGTGCTTCGGACAGCAGGCACGCCCGAGGGAGCAGTCACACGGGCGTGCCTTTGTGCCGTCCGGTCCCGCTCCCGCACCGTGCGTCGAAAGACTCCAGGGAGCCGTGAGCACCATGTGCCCGTACGCACCCGTCCGGCAGACTCAGCACACCCGGCGCGACCGGCCGGGCCGCCGCGCCGGAAACCCGCACACCGACGCCCCCGACACCGAGGACGCGTTCCGGAGGATGGCCGGACTGCCCGACGGACCGGAGCGCAGCAGGATCCGCCAGGACATCGTCTGCGCCTGGCTGCCCATGGCCGACCGGCTCGCCGGCCGCTTCCGCAACCGCGGGGAGTCAATGGAGGATCTGCGGCAGGTCGCCGCGCTGGGTCTGGTCAAGGCCGTCGACCGCTACGACCCCGGCCGCGGCAACGCCTTCGAGAGCTACGCCGTGCCGACCGTCGTCGGGGAGGTCAAGCGGCACTTCCGCGACCACCTGTGGACGCTGCACGTACCCCGCCGGGTACAGGATCTGCGCAATCGCGTGCGCTTCGCCCGGCAGGACCTGTCCCAGACGATCCCCGGCCGGCCGCCCACCCGGGCGGAGATCGCCGCGCACGCGGGGATGACCGAGGAGGAGGTTCGGGTGGGTCTCGAAGCGCTCGACAGCTTCTCGGCGCTCTCGCTGGACGCCGAGCTGAGCGGCGCGGAGGACGGGTACACCCTGCGCGACACCCTCGGGTCGGCGGACCCGGCCCTCGACGTGCTCGTCGACCGTGAGGCCGTCAAACCGGGGCTGCGCCGACTGCCCGAGCGTGAACAGCGCATTCTCTACATGCGCTTCTTCCGCGACATGACGCAGAGCAGCATCGCCGAGTGCCTCGGCATCTCCCAGATGCACGTCTCGCGGCTGATCAGCCGGTGCTGCGAGCGGCTGCGCGAGGAGGCGCTGCGGGACGGCTCCGCGGACGAGACCGCGGAGGGACCGGCGAAGGCCGCGGCGGGGAGGTCATGAGAGACGCCGCCGCATGGCGAGCGCGATGTGGTGGCCCATGACGTCGACGATCCGCGCCTCGGCCAGGGAGAAGGCGAGCCTGGGCCCTGTGCGGAAGAGCGTCAGCACCGCGTCGACCCGTCCGCCGCCGGCGACCGGGGTGTGAAGCGGCGCGCACAGCAGTGACGTCACATCGGCCTGGACGAGGATCGAGTCGCCGGTCTCGTCCCGGCCGAAGGCCTCCAGGTCGTCCGGCCGCACCTGGAGGCTTGCCGGTCCGCCTCGCGCCGTCTCCACCACCAGGGGGCAGTCCGCCGGGTCCTGCGCGGCGACCTTCTTGGCCAGCGTGTCCGCGGCCCTGTCGTTCTCCGGGCCGCGGCCGTTCTCCGGGCCGCGGACGCAGACGCGACGCAGCACTCCGCCCGAGGACAGATCGGCCACGACCCAGTCGGCGAAGCCCGCGGACAGCACCCGTGCGGCCGTGCTCAGCACCTGCTGCGGTTCCCCGCCGCCGTCGAGCAGCAGCGCCGTGGTCATGGCGTCCAAGACGTCGATCAGCTCGGCGTGGCGGGTGGCCTCGGTCAGATCGGGACGCGCCGCACCGCGCCCGGCCACGGGAGCGGACGGGGAGGGGAACGGGTGCGCCGTACGGGTCCCGTCGGTCTGCAACACCAGCAGGACGGCCGGCTGCTGCTCGTTCGGGGGGCGCAGCGCGGTGAGGGTGACGAGCAGCGGTGTCGTGGGGGCCTGCTGGAGGTGGACCCGCAGACTGCGGCCTCCTTCGCCGCGTGCGACGGCCGCCGCCTGCGAGCGCAGGGCCGCGCGGTCGCCGGGTCTGAGGAGTCCTGCCAGCGGGCGGCCCGCGGCATAGCCTGCGCGGACGCCGGTCAGTTCCGTCGCGGCGACGTTCATCCGCCGTACGGCCGTGTCGGCGTCGATCAGTGCCACGGGCAGCGGCAGCCGTTGGAAGAGGGCCTTGAAGAGCTGCTGTTCGGCTCGGTCCGCCGAGGCTCTGGCGGGGGTGCGCGGGGCCTGTGGCCACTGTGCCGCAAGCCTGCGGCGCCAGGCGGGCCACAGGTCGTCGGCGACATGCTCGAGCTCGAACAGCGCGGCGTCGAGGAGGGTGTGCAGTTCTGTCGTCGGCAGTCCGCGGGCCGCTCTCAGCTCGCCCACGCGCCTGACGAAGTCGGCAAGCTCCCGGTCGAGCGCATGCCCCTGCCCGGGGTCCGCTTCGAACCCGTGCGCGTCCATACCCCGACGCTAGCCCACGGCGGCGTTTCCCGGCGTTCCCAGCGGGAATCCGGACGGTGGAAGGAGGCGGCAGCTCATGCCATCCCCGCCCGTCCCCGAACCCACCGCGGCCGCCCGTGAGCTCTCCCAGTTCACCCGCGAGGCCATGCAGTGCGCCGATGCGAGCTGCGGCGCGGTCGCCACCCTCACCGGCGAGGGCGGCGATCTGCGCACCACGGCGACGCACCCCGACCTGACCGCACTGCTCTCGGTGGAGATGGCCTCCGGTGAAGGGCCCACCCCTGCCGCGCTGGACGCGGGCGAGACGGTGAGCGCCCAGGATCTGCTGACCGAGGAGCGCTGGCCCGACTACCGTGCCGTGGCGCTCGACTCCGGACTGCGGTCGAGTGTGACCATGCCGTTCAGCAGAGACGAGCTGGACGTCACCCTGAGCCTGTACAGCTTCCGCCCCAGAGCGTTCGGCGAGGGCGTGCAGCAGTCGGTCCATCTGCTCGGCGAGTACTTCGCGGAGGGCCTGGCCCGCGATCACTCGTGTCGTGCGGCACTGGCCGAGGTCGACCAGCTGGAGACGGCGCTGGAGTCCCGGGCGGTGATTGATCAGGCCTGCGGGATCGTGATGCATGTGACCGAGGGCGATGCCCGGGAGGCGTTCGGCATTCTGCGGCGGATCTCGCAGCGCACCAACCGGAAGCTCGCGGAGGTGGCCGACGAGGTGGTGCGCCGCCGGGGACGGGGGCTCGAAGCGGAGCTCAGGGCTCTCGCCGGGGCGAGCGGAAGGAGTCCCGCGTGTTCGGACGAGGCCGTTCGCACATCCGCGCGGAGCCGATGACGGCGCGGAACCCGCTGAGGGTCCGCCTGCTCCTGGCCATGGTGTACATCCCCGTGTTCGCGGCGGGAGCGGTGCTGTTCGGTGTGTGGGGGCTGTGGTCCCAAGCCGGTGACTCGCCCGATCCCGGGGTCCTGATGGCGCTGTCGTTCATCTGCGCGGTGCTGGCGCTGCTCGCCCTGGGCGAGGCGGTCGGCATCCACCACCGCCGGGAGCGGGCGCGTACGCGACAGGAGGACGCGGAGGAGGAGGAACCGGAGCCGGACACTCCTGAAGAGCCGGGGCGTCCCGAGCACCGGCCTGACGGTCAGGAACGCCACGGGCCGGGGCGTGGGATCGGATAGCCGGCCGCCCCCCGGCGGCGGCGCGGAGCCGGGCGCGCCTCCTCGCCCGGACAGCGGGGCGCCTGAGCGGTCGCCCGGCGGACGTCATGCCGCGTGAGCGGGCCGGCGGAGCAGGGCGCCCAGGCCGCCGGCCGGGGAGGCGTCCGCGGGCTCCCGGGCGGGGACCCGCAACGCCTCCGCGCCGGTGACCGCGGCGGAGCGGAGCAGCGCGTCGTCCGCGCGGGCGGGGTCGGGGTCGCGTGCGCCGAGGTACCGGGCGTCGGTGCGGCGCATCGCGAGCTGGTCAGGGGCCTCGCCCACCCACACCCGGCGCTGGGCGTCCGCCCCCTCCGGCCGGATGAACAGCTCCTCGATGCGGTGCTCGCGGGCCGCCTCCACCAGCGCGGGCACGCCTTCCGCCGTCGCTTCGGGTGCGGCCCTGAAGCGGTCGAGCTCCTCCTCGGCGCGGCGGCTCAGATGCTCCTGGCGGGCGCGCTCGACGTCCGCGTCGAGCAGCCTGCTGCCCGCACCTTCGGCGCGTCCGCCGTGTTCGGTCTCGACGACGTACGGCTGCAGCGCCGCGGGCAGCCGCTCATGGACGGCCCGCCGCTCGTAGGGGTCTCCGGCGAGGACGATCAGGTCGGCCCCGTACTCCTCCTGGTTTCCCGTCACGGCCTCCGCGATCTCCTGGGCGTTCTGCTCCCAGGTGTTCTCCACGCGCTGCCGGTGATGGCGCTCGGACCAGTCGGCGCTCGCGGTGCGGTGCAGCGGCCAGTGCTTGCCCACGACCGACCCGGCGTCCGCGGCCCCCAGCGGAGTGCGCAGTTCCAAGTCCGCGCCCGTGCGGTCGACGTAGACGACCAGACAGACCGGTTCCTGCGCGGCGAGGTCCAGCAGCGGTGCGACATGCGGCAGGGCCGCCCAGGTGACGTCCATGGGCGCGGCAGGGCGGTGGGTCAGCGGCGGGTCGAGGACCACCTCGCCGCCCGTGGCGTACACGGCGCGCCCGGCTTCCCCCGGCCTGCCGCCGAAGGCGGTCAGGGCCTCGTAGACGGCATGGCCCGTCTGCTGGTCGGCGCCCTTCTCGGCCAGTGCCCGGCAGACCTCACGGGCCTGGAGCTCGCGGCGAGCGGGGGTGTCCCGGTCTCCCCAGTCGGTGTCGAGATGCACGCTGGCCCACGGTCCGGGACGCTCGTAGAGCGGCGTGAGAAATTCGAGTCGCATGGAATCCTCCCGGTGACCGCGTTCGCGTTCCCGGCGAGTACCCGCGAGGTCACCAGTCACACGGCACCGCCGCGAGACCTGTGGAGACGGACGGAGGACGGCTGAGATGACGGAGACCGAGCACGAGCACCGGGGCGTCGATCCGGCCCGTCTGGACGAGCCGGTGCTGCTGCGCGAGCTGGAGGCGATCCACCGGAGCAGGCACGACACGCTGCTGTACGGCTCCGCGGCGGCGCTGGACGCGCACAATGTGCGGATGGCGGAGTTGGAGAACGAGTATCTGCGCCGGCATCCGCGGCGCACGGTGACGCCGGGCAGGACACGGGCCGGGGCCCGTGCCCGTGACGGCGCGCGGGACGCCGCCGAGGCGCGGGAACGCCGCTAGGCAGGGCCCCTCCCGGCGGACTCCCGCCCCTTCCCGAAACCGGGACTCCACCCCGGACCCCGTGCGCGGGGGCTCCGCCCCCGGGACCCCGCTCCTCAAATGCCGGAGGGGCTCATTCGCTCCTGCCCGGCCTTGGCGAACTCCGCGGTGAAGGCCGCACAGAACGCCTTGAGGTCGTGCGGCTTCCTGCTGGTGATCAGGGTGTTCGGGCCGTCGTGGCAGACCGTGACCTCTTCGTCCACCCAGGTGCCGCCCGCGTTGGCGATGTCGGTGCGCAGACTCGGCCACGAGGTGAGGGTCCGGCCCCGCACCGCGTCGGCCTCCACGAGCGTCCACGGCGCATGGCAGATCGCCGCGACGGGCTTGCCCGTGTCGAAGAAGCTGCGGACGAACGCCACGGCGTGCCGGTCCATCCGCAGCGCGTCGGGGTTGGCGACCCCGCCGGGCAGCACCAGTGCCCCGTACTCGTCCGCCGATGCGTCGGTGACGACCTGGTCGACGGGGAAGGCGTCCGCCTTGTCGAGATGGCGGTAGGCCTGCACCCGGCCGGGCCGGGTGGAGACGAGCCGGGGGGTGTCGCCGGCGTCGAGGACGGCCTGCCATGGCTCGGTCAGTTCGACCTGCTCCACGCCCCGGGGCGCTGTCAGGAATGCGATCAGCATGATCTGCTCCTCTGTGTCCGTCCCCTGGGTACCCCCGCCCGGCGGCCCCATGCGGTGGTGGGAGCGGTGGTTCGGACGGCGCAGTGCCGGGGGCCCGGGCTGCGGCCGAGCGAGCTACGGGTACACACTTCGCCCGCGGCTCGGACCCGCCCCCGCGGCGGCCCGGCTTCTCCCCGCGGGCTGCCGCGGGCGATGCGGCCGTAAGACTTTCGTCATCGGGCCGGGCTGGGACTGCCGCCCTGACCTGGCGTTGAATGGAGGTCGCCGGTCAGGTGCCGGAGTGTTCGGGAATGAGGAGATGGCAGTGGGGCGTGTGCTCAGGTGGTTCGGCAAGCCGTTGGGTGTGACGGTGCTCGTCGTCGGGCTGGCGCTGGCCGGTGCGGGACTGTACTGGTTCCAGCCGTGGAAACTGTGGGTGGACGAGACCGTACGGGACGAGATCCCGACCGCGGCCCCGGCCGGCGGCGCGAACGAGGCGGCGGAGGGCGCGGAGCCCTCGGACGGCGCGGCGCCGACCGCTCCGGCGGGGCCCGTGACGCTGGCCGAGGGGGAGCTCATCAGCCATGAGCACACCACCACGGGCTCGGTGAAGATCCTCCGGCTCGCGGACGGCAGCCGCACGCTGCGGCTGGAGAACCTCGACACCAGCAACGGCCCGGACCTGCGGGTGCTGCTCAGCGACGCGCCAGTCAAGGAGGGCAAGGCCGGCTGGCATGTCTTCGACGACGGCGCCTACGTCAGTCTCGGCAAACTCAAGGGCAACAAGGGGGACCAGAACTACGCCCTGCCCGCCGACGTCGATCTGGACAAGTTCACCAGCGTGAGCATCTGGTGCGACCGCTTCGATGTGTCGTTCGGCGCCGCGCCCATCGTCGGCGCCTGACCCCTGCCGTACCTGTTCGACTCCGGAAGGGAACATCCGACCGAGTCTCAACTCCTGCGGAGTGCGGCCGAGTTGCCGCACCCGCAGGTGGCCGGTTATGCCCCCGTGAGCGGCGGGGACTCTTCACCTCGACAAGACCGCCGAGTAGCCTGCGGGCCTATGGCATATGTCCTGGGCACCACCAGATCGAGTGTTGCCAAATGGCTTACGAGCCCTCGCTCCCTGTGCAACCCTCGTTACCGGTCCTTTGTAGAGACCCGGCCGTGGCCACGCCTGTATCGGAGTACGACATGCCGTCCCATGTGTTCGCGGACCGTCCCGCCCCGCAGCCTCCTGAGCGCGGCGACGTCGATGCGCTGATCTCGCTGGCGAGGCGGCTCCGCGGCGATGTCGACGCCGTACGCCGGGATGCCGCGGACCAGGAGGACGACGCACACGGACGCTGGCAGCGTGCCCTGTGCGATCTGGCCGTCCATCACCTCGACGACCTCGGCGCACATCTGGGCCAGCTCAAGGAGGGGCTGCCCGCGCAGGCCGCGGACTCCCCCGGGCCGCACGGGCGGGTCGAGTCATTCGAGGCCCCTGACTCCTTTCAGGACGATCTCGCCGAGCACGAGGCGGACTCCGCCCTGCACGGCGGCTCACTGCTCAGCAGAGTGGGCAGCGCGGAGTGGAATCTGCTCACCGACGAGGTGAGCTGGTCCGACGAGCTGTACCAGATCCTGGGGTGGTCGCCGGAGAGCGGTCCCATGACGCTGGACGAGCTGCCCGCCATGGTGTTCTCGGAGGATCAGCCGCTGCTCACCGCGATGGTGACGGACTGTCTGGTGGACGGGAGCCCCATCGACGGGGAGTTCCGCATGGTGCGCACCGACGGAGGCGTCCGCACCGTCCATATGACGGGCGAGCCCGTCCTGGACGCCGACGGCTCCACCGCCTCCATGTGGGCCGTCCTCAGGGACGTCAGCGAACTGCGGCGCAGCCAGCGCGCGGTCCGTGAAACGCGCCACTCCCTCCAGCGCAAAGAGCACTTCGCGCAGACGGAGCGACGACTCGCGGTCGAGCTCCAGGAAGCGGTGCTGCCGCCCTGGCGCGGCTCCCTTCAGCTGCCCGAGGACGCACCGGCCGCGCTGGACGTCGCGGCACACTATCTTCCCTCCGCCGACAGCGCCCTGATCGGCGGAGACTGGTACGACGCCCTGCAGCTGCCCGGTGGCCAGGCGCTGCTGAGCGTCGGCGATTTGACGGGGCACGGTGTGGTCGCCACCTCCTCGATGGCCATGCTGCTCGGGGCGCTGCGCGGCATGGCCGTGGCCGGCATTGCGCCGGGTCAGCTCATGGCTCATCTCAACCAGCTGCTGGAAGCCTCCGCGCAGCCCGCCCTCGGCAGCGCCGTCTGCTGCCGCTACGAGCCGGCCGAACGTACCCTGACCTGGGCGCAGGCAGGGCACCCCGCCCCGCTGCTGTTCCGCGGCGGGACGGGGCGTGCGCTGACTCCCCCCGAGGGCGTGCTGCTCGGCGCCACCCCCACCGCACAGTACGGCCAGGCCGACGTACGGCTGCTGCCCGGCGATGTGCTCGTCCTGCACACCGACGGGCTGACGAGGACCAGTGCGGCGGAGGAGTGCGACACCGGCCGACTGCTGGCACTGGCGCCGCTGTTCGCCGAAGCCAAGGACGCGCAGGACTGCGTCCGGGCCGTGGTCGAGGAGTTCGGCGAGGCGGAGCGCGGGGACGATGCCTGTGTGATGGCAGCTCGGATCGGTCGGTGAGGATCGGGCCTCCAGGGTCTCGACACCTCCGGTCTACTGGTTCTCAACGCCTCCGGTCTGCGAGTTCCCGACGGGCTGCCAGGTCCCGACGGGCTGCTAGATCTCGACGTCCCGGGCCTTCGTCGACGGGCTGTTGGGGAACGCGAGCTTGATCTCCTCGCGCAGATCCTCGATCTTCGAGTAGCCCGCGTACCGCCCGGTGAGGCGGTACATCTCCCGGAGCCGGTCCCAGGTCCGGTGCGAGGAGGTCTCCCCCATCGACATCAGCGCCAGACGCGCATAGCGATCGGCCTGCTCCGGGTCGTCGGCGATGAAGCAGGCGGAGGCGAGCGAGATGTAGTCGAAGATCTTCGACCGCTGCCGGCCGTCGATGCGCAGCTCCAGCGCCTTCTGGGCGAAGTGCTGGGCGTGCTTGGCGGCGGCGGGCTCATGATCGGCCAGGGTGCGGTAGGACAGCGCCTGCATCCCGTACATGTCCTCGTCCTTGAAGGTCTGCATCCAGCTCGGCGGAGGCACATCGCCTTTGTCGGAGGCGAAGAGGTCCTCCGCCTCGCCGAGGGTGCGGCGCATGGCCTGGCCCCGGCCCATGTGCGCATGCGCCCATGCTTCGATGGTGAGCAGCATGGCCTGGGTGCGCGGCAGGACTTCCTTGCCGGAGCCGGACTTGGCGAGCTTCATCAGGTCCAGGGCGTCGTCGGGACGGCCCAGGTGGACCATCTGCCGGGCGGCACGGGAGACCGCCTCGCCCGCGCGCGGGTGGTCGCCGCCCTCACGAGCGGCGTGGGCGGCGATGACGAAGTACTTCTGGGCGGTGGGTTCGAGGCCGACGTCATGGGACATCCAGCCGGCGAGGACGGAAAGGTTGGCGGCGACGCCCCACAGGCGGCGCTGCAGATGGTCGGGGTGACGGTAGGCGAGCATGCCGCCCACTTCGTTGAGCTGCCCCACGACGGCCTTGCGCTGGAGGCCGCCGCCACGGGCGGCGTCCCAGGCGCGGAACACCTCGACGGAACGCTCCAGCGCCTCGATCTCCTGCGACCCGATGGGGGCGGCCTCATAGCGGTCGTACCCAGCGGGGTCGGCGTGCAGGGGACTGTCGGTGCGGGGAGCGTCCTGGACGAGTGCGGGGTCGGTGTGCAGCCAGTCGTACATGGCGCTGCTGAGTGCGGAGCCTGCGGCGAGCGCGGCGCCCGCGCCCACCAGACCGCGTCGGTTGAGCATGAGGTCCATTCCCGTGAATTCGGTGAGGACCGCGGCCGTACGGTCGGGCGCCCAGGGCAGTCCGTCGGGGTTGTCCGCCCCTTGAACGTCCCGGCGCTTGCCCGTTCGCCCGCTCCGTGCGAACCCGAGGTCCTCGATGGTCACGACACGGCCGAGTCGCTCGGTGAACAGAGCCGCCAACACTTTGGGCACCGGGTCGCGCGGGGTCTCCCCCATGTCGATCCAGCGCCGGACCCGCGAGGTGTCGGTCGCCAACTGCGGGTGGCCCATGGCCGCCGCCTGCCGGTTGACCATTCTCGCCAGCTCTCCCTTGGACCAGCCGGCCAGGCCGAACAGGTCGCTCAGGCGGGTGTTGGGTTCTCCACTCACATCAAGCCCCCAGGTTCTCGGCTGAGTTGACAGTAGCCCCCTGTCAGTTGCGAAGCGACTATTCGCCAGGCTTCGCCAGGGCTCGCAATGTGGTCCGCCAGTCGCGCTCGGGTGTCAGGTAGGAACGCGCCACCCCGGCCCGGTAGCTGGAGCATTCCCCAGGGTGCTGCCTGGGCGCCGGGGCGGGGCGGCGCACTGGTGCACGCAGGAGCACACCGCTGCACACTGCTGCACTCTGGTTGCATGTCAATGCAACCGATGCAACTTGTCGGCGCACGAAGGGATCTGTATCGCTCATGTACACAGCATCGTCCTCCGTGTCCGCCCCGCCCCGGCTGCAGCGTCCCGCTGTCCCGGCCGGCGGCGCCCCGTATCTCGACCCCACGCACGCCGGTCGGGCTCGACGGGCGGCGGGCACGGTGGGCCAGCCTCTCAGCGGCAGGATCGACCTGTCCGGCCCGCAGGGCGCGCAGCTGCGCATGGCCATCGCCTCGGTGCACCGCATCTGCCCGGAGTTCAACCCGGTCCAGGTGCTCCGAAGGAGCGGACGGTCCGTGCTGCTGGTGGGCGGCACAGGACGCGCCACGGCGGTCGCCAAGTGCTTACTGGACCACTCGCCGGCCTGGGCCGAGCGGTTCCGTCACGAGATAGTGACGTACCGGGCCTTCGTGCGGCACCGTCCGCCGGTGCGGGTGCCGCGGCTGATCGCCGCGGACCCGGAGAACTGCACGCTGGTCATCGAGCGGATGCCGGGGCGGGCCGCGGCACTCAGCCGGCACACGGCCGAGGCGCCGGCGCGCGGCGATCTGCGCGCCGTGCTGGACTCGGTCGTCCGGCTGAACACCTGGCGCCCCCCGGCGGGGCTGTTCGACGCCCCGCTGGACTACGCGTCCCGTATCGCCCGCTATCACGAGCTGGGGCTGTTCACCGACCGCGACCTGGGCGATCTGCAGAAGCTGCTGCACGGGCTGGCACAGGCCGGCGGGCGGCAGGCCATGGGCCAGTTCTGCCATGGGGACGCACTGCTCTCCAATGTCCTGCTGTCGCCGGCCGGTCCGGTGCTGGTGGACTGGGAGCATGCGGGCTGGTATCTGCCCGGCTACGACCTGGCGACGCTCTGGTCCGTGCTGGGAGACGCCCCGGCGGCACGCCGGCAGATCAGCCAGCTGGCACAGCGGCCGGGACCTGCGGCCCGGGATGCGTTCCTGGTGAATCTGATGCTGGTGCTGACGAGGGAGATCCGCACCTATGAGACGGCCGTGCAGCGCACGATGCGGGAGGCTCCGCCGGTGAGCCCCGGCCAGCCGCAGCCGACCGGGCTGTCGGCCGGCGAGGAGCAGCGGCTGCTGCTGCGGCGGCTCCACGACGACTGCGCCATGGCCCGGCGGGCCGTGCGCGCGGCGGTCGGCACCCGCTGACCGGCCCTCGGAGAGGGACCCCGCAGAGGGGAAGCGCGCTGCGTTCCCAGTGAGCCGACGCACTGGGAACGCAGCGCCCTGTGGTGTGCCCGCGTGCCCACGGCAGGGTGAAGGCGGATGCCTGACAGCCGACTTGAGTGTGATCGTGTGACTTATCCTTATTGTGCGTGGGCCGTATGGGCGACGGGTAGGGGCTCGGCCGACCACTGTCCATCCGCGCCGGGGTCGCGGATGCCGATCGAAAGGCAACTGCCGCACATGGGACAGCCCTTCACACTGCCGGACTTCTATGTTCCGTATCCGGCGCGGCTCAACCCTCATCTCGAGGAGGCACGGGCGCACACCAACCAGTGGGCGCGCCGGATGGGGATGCTGGAGGGTTCCGGCGTCTGGGAGGAGAGCGATCTCGAAGCGCATGACTATGCGCTGATGTGCGCCTACACCCACCCGGACTGTGCCGCAGAGGTGCTCTCCCTGGTCACCGACTGGTACGTGTGGGTGTTCTTCTTCGACGACCACTTCCTCGAGCGCTACAAGCGGACCCAGGACACCAGGAACGGGAAGTCCCATCTGGGCCGGCTGCCGCTGTTCATGCCGATGGACCTGGCGGACGGGATGCCGGAACCGGAGAATCCGGTCGAGGCGGGGCTGGCGGATCTCTGGGCGCGCACGGTGCCCGGCATGTCGATGGACTGGCGCACCCGCTTCTCGGAGGCCACCGAGAATCTCCTCAATGAGTCCATGTGGGAACTGGCGAACATCAACGCGGGCCGGATCGCCAATCCCGTCGAGTACGTCGAGATGCGCCGCAAGGTGGGCGGCGCACCCTGGTCCGCGGGACTGGTGGAGTTCGCGGCCGGCGCGGAGGTGCCCGACGCAGTGGCTCACTCCCGGCCGCTGCGGGTGCTGCGGGACGCCTTCTCCGATGCGGTCCATCTGCGCAACGACCTCTTCTCGTACCAGCGGGAGGTCGAGGACGAGGGCGAGAACAGCAACGGGGTGCTGGTGCTGGAGACGTTTCTGAACTGCACCACGCAGGAGGCGGCGGAGGCGGTCAACGATCTGCTGACGTCACGGCTCCAGCAGTTCGAGCACACGGCGCTGACCGAAGTCGGCCCGCTCTGCGTGGAGAAGGGGCTGGACGCTGCGCAGACGGCCGCCGTCGCGGCCTATGCGAAAGGCCTTCAGGACTGGCAGTCCGGCGGGCATGAGTGGCATATGCGGTCCAGCCGCTATATGAACGGGGAAGCGGATCTGGGAGCCGGCCGACCGGGGGACGCCTTCGGCATGGCGGCCGCCTCCGTCCGTTTCACGCCGCGGTCGGAGGCCGCACGGTGGCGCCGCCACACCCACACCCCCTACCAGAAGGTCGGTCCTTCACTGCTGCCGGACTTCCGGATGCCGTTCGAGACCCGGCTGAACCCTCATCTGGACGGCTCCCGGGTGCGGACGGTGGCGTGGGCCCGTGCGATGGGCATGCTCCAGGCCCAGCCGGGCATGCCGCACTCACATGTCTGGGACGAGCGGAAGCTCGAAGGCTTTGACTTCCCGTTGTGTGCGGCCGGCATCAACCCCGAGTGTCCGGCCGATGAGCTGGACGTCGGATCGTGCTGGCTGACCTGGGGGACCTATGGGGACGATCTGTACCCGGCCGTGTACGGGCGGACCCGGGATCTGATCGGGGCGCACGCGTCGAGCGACCGGCTCTCGCTGTTCATGCCGCTCGACGGCGCGTCGGCGCCGGAGCCGTCGAACGCCCTGGAGCGCGGTCTCGCCGATCTGTGGGTGCGGACCGCGGGGTCGATGAGCGACAAGGACCGTGCGGCGTTCCGCAGGTCCGTGGAGGACATGACCGCCAGCTGGGTGTGGGAGCTGGCCAATCAGGCGGAGCACCGCATCCCGGATCCGGTGGACTATCTGGAGATGAGGCGGCAGACGTTCGGCTCCGACATGACGATGCGGCTGGCCCGGATCGGGCATGGCGATCTGGTGCCGGAGGAGGTGTACCGCAGCGGCCCGGTGCAGTCGCTGGAACGCTCCGCCATGGACTACGCGATGCTGATGAACGACCTGTTCTCGTACCAGAAGGAGATCGAGTTCGAGGGCGAGGTGCACAACGCCGTTCTGGTGGTGCAGAACTTCTTCGATCTCGACTATCCGACGGCGATGCCGATCGTCGCCGATCTCATGGCATCGCGGATGGCGCAGTTCCAGCACGTCGCGGCTGCCGAACTGCCCCAGCTCTACGAGGATATGGACCTGAAGCAGGAGGCCCGCGAGGTCCTTGACGGGTATGTGCGTGAACTGCAGGACTGGATGGCCGCGATTCTGACCTGGCACCGGGAGTGCAGGCGCTACCGGGAGGAGGATCTGCGGGACGGCGGGATGGGGCCGTGGCGGCTCACCGGGCCAGTGGGGCTCGGCACTTCGGCGGCGCGTCCGTTGACGCTGCCGGTCCGCCGCCCGTCCACGGCCGTCGTCGCGTAGCCGCCGTCGGCTCACCGTGGGCAACGGCCCGCCGCGCACAGGGCGGCGGGCAGGTCGGCCGGGTGGCGGCCGTCGCTGCTCAGCCCTGCTGGAACAGCTCTGCGGGCAGCGGCTTGAGCAGTGCGTACAGATCGTCGGTGATGGGGCGGTCCCAGCTCGCGATGGTGACCAGGACATGGTCGCTGCGGTCGAACTGGACGCAGGAGATACGGCTTTCGGAGAGCTTGACACGGCGCACGATCAGCAGGTTGTCACCCTGCATCACGGGGGTGTCCTCGCTGCCGACGACCTGCACCGGCTCGTCGTTCCCCAGTGCGGCCAGCAGCTGGGCCACCTCGAAGGGGATCTGGCCCTCCTCCAGCTCACGGGCCGGGGAGCCCTCGGGCAGATTTCCGATGATCATCGCCGGGCCGCGGCCGCCGAAGAGGTCATAGCGCAGGAAGACGCCCTGGCAGCTTCCGTCCGGAGCGGGCAGCAGGCCCGCGCCGAGATTTCCGGGCCAGTCCCCCGGGTCCATGGCCAGGACGTCGAAATCCGGGCCCGCGGGTGTGGCGGCGCTGCGGCGGCGGAGGAAGGACATACGGCCATGGTACGTGCCCGCGGCCGTGCGGCCCGCCGGCCCCCGGGTCAGTGGGAGCGGCGGGCGAGCGCCTCCAGCAGGGCGACGGCCTCCTCGGCCCCGTCGTGGGGCACGAAGAGGTGGTCGTGGTGGTAGCCGGCGACGACGTTGCAGCTCAGACCGCCCGCCTCGGCCAGTTCGCGGGCGACCGCGGCCGTCAGCCCGACGGCGTCCAGCGCGGAGTGGACGCGCAGTGTGATCCATCCGGCGACATAGTCGTAGGACAGCCCGGCGGCGTCTGCCTCCTCCTGGCGTACGACGAGGGTGAGGCCCTCGGGTTCGGTGACGGTGACGACGGGCCGCAGCCCCTCAGGGGCAGGGCCGTCGACGGTGGTGAAGACATAACGGCCGGCGTTCAGCTCGGGCCGCATGGTCGCGAGGAGGATGTGCAGATCCCGTTCGCCGCTCATGGCGCCAGCCTACGCCGGCGGTTCCGGCGCAGCGGCGGCGCGGTGTTGACGTTGAACGCGGCCGGCGGCCGCTGCGTATCCCTGGGCACATGCGGATACCGACACCGACCGGCACCCCCGTGAGGAGCAGTCCATGAACGACCGCGTCGATCCTTCTGCCTCGCCCCTGCCGCCTTCCGTGCACGCGCTTCCGGACGGGGAGGCGGAGCTTCGGCTGGTGGTCCGGCTGGGGTGGGAGGATGTGGCCGCCCTCGGGCAGGAGGCGGGACGGCTTGCGGCGCGCATGCAGCGCGCCGTGACCCTGGACGAGGCCGCCGCGCACCGCCTGCGCACCCGGCCGGTCTCACGTCCCCAGGCTGTCACCGAACGCACCCCGCCCGCGACGGCGTCCCCGGTGTCCCCGCTGACCGCACGCTCCCCCGGGGAGCATGCGCGCCAGGCCATCGACAAGATCAACGGTTCGGCGGTCGGCGGCCACGGGGGCGCCCAGACATCGGCGTGACGAGGGCCGCCGGGCAGGCCGCCGGGCGTGCCCGGGCGGCGGAGGGGCTCAGGTGAGGTCGAACTCCCCTTCGCGGGCGTTCATGACGAAGGCGCGCCACTCGTCCGGGGCGAAGATCAGCGACGGGCTGCCCGGCCGGGCGGCGTTGCGCATCGCGATGAACCCCTCGACGAAGGCGATCTGGACGTCTCCCGCCCCCTGACTGCCGGACTGCCAGTCGGCGTTGCTGAGGTCGAGCTCCGGCTTGTCCCAGCCGGACGGCGTCTGCGCGGTGGTCGTCATGGTCTCGCCCACGTCCGTAGCTCCTCCCGGTTCGTCGTCCGCCGCTCAGCCTAGCCACCGTCTCCCGCCGAGGACAGGCCGCGAACGGGGCGTGCGGCCCGCGGGCCGCTCCCTGCCGTACGGGAGGTCAGCGGTCGGGCGGCCGGTCGCCGACCAGCCACATGGCGAAGAACTGCGAACCGCCGCCGTAGGCGTGGCCGAGGGCCCGGCGCGCCCCGTCGACCTGGTGTTCGCCCGCCTGCCCGCGCACCTGGAGAGCCGCCTCCGCGAAGCGGATCATGCCGGACGCGCCGATGGGATTGGCCGACAGCACTCCGCCGGAGGGGTTCACGGGCAGGTCTCCGTCGAGTTCGGTGACTCCGGACTCGGTGAGCTTCCAGCCCTCGCCCTCTTCGGCGAAGCCCAGGTTCTCCAGCCACATCGGTTCGTACCAGGAGAAGGGGACGTATATCTCGGCGGCGTCGATCTCTCGGCGCGGCTCGGCGATTCCCGCCTGCCGGTAGACGTCGGCGGAGCAGTCCCGGCCAGCCCGCGGGGAGACGAAGTCCTTTCCGGCGAACATGGTGGGCTCGCTGCGCATCGCCCCGCCGTGGACCCAGGCGGGCGGCCTCGGCGAGCGGGCCGCGCCCGCGCGGTCGGCGAGCACCATGGCACAGGCGCCGTCGGAGGAGGGGCAGGTCTCCGAGTAGCGGATGGGGTCCCACAGCATCGGCGACGCCATGACCTTCTCCAGGGTGATGTCGTTCTCGTGGAGATGGGCGCAGGGGTTCTTCAGGGCGTTGCGGCGGTCCTTGTACGCGACGAGGGCGCCGACGGTGTCGGGGGCGCCGCTGCGGCGCATATAGGCGCGGACATGCGGGGCGAAGAAGCCGCCCGCGCCCGCCAGCAGGGGCTGCTGGAAGGGGACGGGCAGCGACAGGCCCCACATCGCGTTGGACTCCGACTGCTTCTCGAAGGCGAGGGTGAGGACGGTGCGGTGGACGCGGGCGGCGACGAGGTTCGCGGCGACGAGAGCGGTGGAGCCGCCGACGGAGCCGGCGGTGTGCACGCGCAGGATGGGCTTGCCGACCGCGCCGAGGGCGTCGGCGAGGTACAGCTCGGGCATCATCAGGCCCTCGAAGAAGTCCGGGGCCTTGCCGATGACGACGGCGTCGATGTCCGTCCAGGTCAGCTCGGCGTCCTCCAGTGCGCGGGCGGCGGCCTCGCGGACGAGGCCGGCGATCGAGACGTCCCGGCGGGCGGCGACGTGTCTGGTCTGGCCGACGCCGACGACGGCCACGGGCTCTCTACTCACCGGGGTCTCCTTCGGGGTCTCCCTCTAGGACGGCGACCAGGTTCTGCTGGAGGCAGGGGCCGGACGTGGCATGGGCGAGGGCGCGGTCGGACGCGCCGCGGCCGATGCGGGCGGCGGCCTCGCCGAGGCGGATCAGCCCGGCGGCCATCATCGGGTTGGCGGCGAGCGCGCCCCCGGAGGGGTTGACGGCGACGCGGTCGTCGAGCCCGAGGGCGGTGCGCAGCACGATCTCCTGGGAGGTGAAGGGGGCGTGCAGTTCTGCGGTGTCGACGGGCCGGTCGAAGGCTCCGGCGCGCTCCGCGGCCTGGCGGGTGGAGGGCGAGTCGGTGAGATCGCGTACGCCCGGGCTGTGCGCCTCGGTGCGGTGGTCCATGCCGCGTATCCAGGCGGGCCGCGGGCAGAGCCGGCGAGCGCGGTCCCCGGCGGCCAGCACGACGGCCGCCGCGCCGTCGCCGATGGGCGGGCAGTCGGCGGTGCGCAGCGGAGCCACGACATAGCCGCCGTCCGGGGTGGGGGCGGTGAGCTGGGCGCGGGGGTTGTCGGCGGCGGCGGTGCGGCTGCGCGCGGCGACGGCGGCGAGCGCGGCTTCGTCGGCGCGGCCCGCGTCGATGAGCGCCTGCGCCTGGAGGGCGGCGAGCGCGACCGAGTCGGGCCACAGCGGGGCCAGATAGTACGGGTCGAGCTGCCGGGTGAGCACCTCGCGCAGGGCGCCGGGCGACGACTTGCCGTAGGCGTAGACGAGGGCGGTGTCCGCCTCGCCCGTCAGGAGTCTCACCCATGCCTCGTACAGGGCCCAGGCGCCGTCCATTTCGACGTGGGACTCGGAGATGGGCGGCCAGGCGCCCACGCCGTCGAGGGCCATGGTGAAGGAGAAGGCGCGGCCCGCGAGGTAGTCGCTGGAGCCGGAGCAGGTGAATCCGATGTCCCCGGTCTTCAGTCCGGTCCGGCGCAGCACCTCGTGCAGCACGGGCATCAGCATCTCGACTTCGGAGAGTTCGTCGGTGCGGCGGCGGCACACGGTCTGGGCGAAGGCGACGATCGCCACGTCCCGCCGCGGCGGGGCCTGCGGAGTCACAGGAGCTCCTTGTAGGTGTCGTAGTCGGCGTCCGGCTCGCCCGTGGGGCGGTAGTGATCGGGGTAGCGGCCGTCGTCGGTCCACACCGGTTCCACGCGCAGGCCCATGCGCACCCGGTCGTACGGAATGCCGCCGATCCGGCCGTGGAGGGCGAGGTCCGCGCCGTCGAGGGCGATGTGGGCGTAGACGTACGGCACTTCTATCGCGGCGTTCTTGGCCTTGATGTTGACGATGCAGAAGGTGGTGACCGTGCCGCGGGGGCCGACCTCGACCTGTTCGGCGGTGGCGACCCCGCAGGTGGGGCAGGCGCCGCGGGGCGGGACGTACACCTTCCGGCAGGAGGGGCAGCGTTCGCCGACCGTGCGCCGCTCGGCGAGGGCGTGCAGGTAGGCGCTCTGGGCCCGGCCGGGCGCGTACGTGTACTCCAGTCGGGCGGGGGCGACGAAGCCGGTGACCGGGTCGTCGAACCGCCCGCTGTGCGGGCGGGGCCAGTCCTCCCCCGGCGCATCCCGGCAGGGTTCGAAACAGGCGATGTCGGTGATCGCGCCGCTGCGCCGCCCGGCCCAGCGGATGCGGACGCGCATCCCGGTGCGGACGGCGTCGGGGCCGGGGGCGTCGAGTGCGTGCAGCAGGGCGCTGTCGGCGCCGTCGAGCCGTACGAGCACCCAGGCGAAGGGGGTGGGCAGCGGCTGGCCGCTGGTGGGCGCAGGGTTCCAGGCCCAGGTGGTGACCGTGCCGGCGGGCGCGACGCGGACGAGGTCGCGGAGTTCGCCGGCGGTCTCGGGGTCGTACTCGACGGGCGGCACGAGCACCGTCCCGGCGTCGGTCCGCACGCCGAGTACGGTGCGCTCGCGCAGCCCGGTCAGAAACGCGGACTGCACGGGCCCGAGGGACCGGGTGAAGGGGAACTCCACGACCAGCGGGGCGCTGAGCGGGGCGCCCGGCGCGGGGGTGGCGGTCATCTGCGGCGCGCTCCATTCTCCGCCGGGGGCGGCGGTCTGTGCTCCGGTGTCCGCCGGAGGGGTGGTGGGGCCGCTTCCGGCCCCGGTCGGGCGGCTCGCCCCGGACGAGCGGGCGAAGACGCGCCTGAGGCCTCCCGCGGGGTGGCGCCTTCTGCCCGGGGGCGAGAAGCCGGGGGAGTCGCGCATGCGGCAGGGGCCCGGTGGTAGCCCGCAGGCCCGGGGTGTCCCGGAGGCCCGAGACTCGCGGGGTCCCGTGGCCCGGGGACGGGGGCCCCGGGGCCCGTGGGGGCCCAAGGGCGTCCCCGGGGGTCCGGGGGCCCGTGGGGGTCCGGGGGCCCGTGGGGGCCCAGAGGCTCGGGGGTCCGGGGGTGTTCCCGGGGGTCCGGGGGCCCGAGGCTCTCGCCAGCCTGTGAGCCTGTGGGCCCCCCGGTCCCCGGGGCCCCCGGCCTGTCCCAGAGGCCTGAGGCTCCGGAGGCCCATGAGGCCCGGGGTGTCCCGGAGGCCCGAGACTCGCGGGGTCCCGTGGCCCGGGGACCGGGAGCCCCGGGGCTCCCGTGGGGGCCCAGAGGCTCGGAGGCCCGGGGGTGTTCCCGGGGGTCCGGGGAGTCCCGGGGGGCCGGGGTCGCGAGGGTGTCATCGGCGGCGGTAGACCGGGGGCCGCTTCTCGGCGAAGGCGCGTGCGCCCTCCCTCGCGTCCTCCGTGTCGAAGACCGGCCAGCCGCGCTCGAGTTCGGCCGCGAGGCCGTCGGCCTCGGTCATGTCGGCGGTCTCGTAGACGGAAGCCTTGACCGCTTCGACGGCCAGCGGGCCGCAGGCGTTGATCCGTTCGGCGATCTCCAGCGCCGTGGCGAGGGCCTCGCCGTCGGGCACGACACGGCCGATGAGACCGATGCGCTCTGCTTCCTCGGCGCTGTAGCGCCGGCCGGTGAGGAGCATCTCCAGGGCGTGGGTGCGGGGGATCTGGCGTTGGAGGCGGACGGTGGAGCCGCCGATGGGAAAGAGGCCGCGCGCCACCTCGAACAGCCCGAACGTGGCGCCGCGCCCCGCCACCCGGATGTCGGCGCCCTGGAGGATCTCCGTGCCGCCCGCGACGCACGGGCCCTCGACCGCGGCGATGACGGGTTTGCGGGGGCGGTGGCCGCGCAGCATGGCCTTCCAGTGGAGTTCGGGGTCGGCCTTGAGCCGTTCCCGGTGCCCCTCCCCCGCCATGCCCTGGCCGGCGAGGGCCTTGAGGTCCATGCCGGCGCAGAACGCTCCGCCCGCGCCGGTCAGCACGATGGAGCGGATGCGGTCGTCCTCGTCCGCCGCGAGCCAGCCGTCGTAGAGGCCGACGAGCATGGCGATCGAGAGCGCGTTCTTGGCCTCGGGCCTGTTCAGGGTGAGCACCAGCGTCGCGCCTTCGCGCCGCACGGCCAGGTGTTCCGTACCGCCGCCTTCTCGCATGCCTGCCGCCTCCCGTGTCAGGAACGAGAACAGGTTGCAGGAGGCGCAGAGCCAGTTCAAGGGTTTTCTGACATGTAGTCAGATTTCTGCTGCGCCGAGTCTTCCCAGTCGTGGGGAGCTCTGCTCTGATGACGCCGAGTCGATGGCGTCGTCTTCGGTCAGGAGGAGCGGTGGAGTACAACCTTGCCGACCTGTTCGAGTCGGTCGTGGACGTGGTTCCGGACCGCGAGGCGCTCGTCTTCATCGACATTCCGGGTACGGGCGCGGAGCGCCGGCTGAGCTACGCGGAGCTGGACGCGGCCGCCAACCGGATCGCCCACCACCTCCTCGGCGCGGGCGTCTCCCCGGGCGAGCATCTGGGGCTGCATCTGTACAACGGCGTCGAGTATCTGCAGACGGTGCTCGGCTGCCTCAAGGCGCGGATCGTGCCGGTGAACGTCAACTACCGGTACATGGAGGAGGAACTCGTCTATCTGTACCGGGACGCCGACCTCGCGGCGCTGGTCTTCGACGCGGAGTTCACCGGACGGGTCGCCGCGGCGCTGCCGCGGTGCGGAAGGCTGCGCCATCTGGTGCGGGCGGGGAACGCGCCGTCGGATGCGCCGGACCTGCCCGCCGTGGCCTTCACGGACGCCGAGGCCGGCGGATCCCCGCTGCGGGGCTTCGCGCCGCGCTCCGCCGACGACCAGTTCATCATCTACACCGGGGGCACGACGGGCATGCCCAAGGGGGTGATGTGGCGTCAGGAGGATCTGTTCTTCTCCGGTCTGGGCGGGGGCGCGCCCACGGGCGAGCCGGTCACCCGGCCCGAGGAGCTGGCGGAGCGGGTCGCGGCGGGGGGCGACGGGATCACCTTCTTCCCCGTTCCCCCGCTGATGCACGGCACCTCCACGCTGACCGCGTTCATCGCCTTCGACTTCGGCCAGCGGGTGGTGCTGCACCGCAAGTTCGTCCCGGAGGAAGTGCTCCGCACGATCGAGAAGGAGCGGGTCAGCAGCGTGTCCCTGGTGGGGGACGCGATGCTGCGCCCGCTGGTCGACGCGCTGTCGGGCCCGTCTCGGGGTACGGATCTCTCCGCGCTGTTCAGCGTCTCGAGCTCCGGGGCGGTCATGTCCGAGACGGTGCGGGCGCAGTTCGCCGAACTGGCCCCTGGGACGATGCTGCTCGACAACTTCGGCTCGTCGGAGTCCGGTTTCAACGGAACGGCGACGGAGGACTCGGGGCCCGGCAAGGGGTTCAGGCTGCGGGTCAACGACCGCACGACGGTGGTCGACCCGGTGACGCACGAGCCGGTGAAGCCGGGTGAGCCGGGCCGCATCGCCCAGCGCGGCCATGTGCCGCTGGGGTACTACAACGATCCCGGGAAGACGGCGGAGACGTTCTTCCGGCGCGGGGGTGAACGCTGGGTGCTGCTCGGCGACATGGCGACCGTGGACGAGGACGGCGTCGTCACCGTGCTGGGACGGGGCTCGCAGTGCATCAACACCGGCGGCGAGAAGGTGTATCCGGAGGAGGTCGAGCAGGCGCTGAAGGCCCATCCGGACGTGTACGACGCGCTGGTGGCGGGCGTCCCGGACGCGCGGTGGGGCAGCCGGGTGGCGGCGGTAGTGCAGTTGCGCGCCGGGGCGGCGGAACCGGGCCTCGCGGAGCTCCAGGCGCACTGCCGGGGCCGGCTGGCGGGCTACAAGATCCCCCGCCGGCTGGTGACCGTCCCGGAGATCCGGCGCTCGCCCAGCGGCAAGGCGGACTACCGGTGGGCGCGCACGGTGGCCACGGCGGCGGAGGAGGAGCCCGCCGCGGCCCCTCGGTCCGTCACGCCTGAACGAGGCGCTCGCCGTTGAAGACGCCCAGGGGCTCGCGGTAGGGCTCCAGGGGCACGCCGTTGGGGTCGCGGAAGTACATGCTGTCCTCGACCCCCCGGTCGGGCCCGCATAGGCGATCCCCGCCTTGTCGAGCGCCCGGCGGGCCGCGTCGTACTGAGCCGGGCCCACCGACAGGGCCAGGTGCTGGATGCCGCCGACGGTCTCCGCGGCGGGCGTCCCGCATCCTCGCCGCTCGCGCCTTGACGCGGCCGGCTTTGGACTGAATTACTGACCCCGCCGACTCGACCGAATGATCGGTCGTCCGGTTTGAGGCGGGAGGAGCCACGGATGACGGACCTGTTGGACGCGGCGGAGCGGCTCGGCCGCGAGGAACTCGAGGCTCTGCAGCTCACCCGGCTGCAGTCCGCCCTGCGCCATGCGTACGACCGAGTGCCGTTCTACCGGACGGCCTTCGACCGGGCGGGCGTACGCCCCGAGGACTGCCGCACCCTCTCCGATCTCGCACGCTTCCCCTTCACCGCCAAGACCGACCTGCGGGACAACTACCCCTTCGGGATGTTCGCGGTGGACCGGTCGGAGGTGCGCCGCATCCATGCCTCCAGCGGGACGACCGGCCGCCCCACCGTGGTCGGCTACACCGAGCGTGATCTGGACGTCTGGGCGGACGTGGTGGCCCGCTCGATCCGCGCGGCGGGCGGCAGGCCCGGCGACACCGTCCATGTGGCCTACGGCTACGGGCTGTTCACCGGCGGGCTGGGCGCGCACTACGGGGCCGAGCGGCTCGGCTGCACCGTCGTGCCCGCCTCCGGCGGCATGACGGCCCGGCAGGTGCAGCTGATCCAGGACTTCCGCCCCGGGATCATCATGGTGACGCCTTCGTACATGCTCACGCTCCTCGACGAGTTCGAGCGCCAGGGGGTCGACCCGCGCTCGACGTCCCTCCGGGTGGGCGTCTTCGGCGCCGAACCCTGGACCGAGCAGATGCGGGCCGAGATCGAGGAGCGGTTCGCGATCGACGCCGTCGACATCTACGGGCTGTCGGAAGTGATCGGTCCGGGCGTCGCGCAGGAGTGCGTGGAGACGAAGGACGGCCTGCACATCTGGGAAGACCACTTCTACCCCGAGATCGTGGATCCGGCGACCGGCGAGGCGCTGCCGGACGGCGAGCCCGGCGAGCTGGTGTTCACCTCGCTCACCAAGGAGGCCATGCCGGTGATCCGCTACCGGACGCGCGATCTGACCCGGCTGCTGCCGGGCACGGCACGGGTCTTCCGGCGGATGGAGAAGGTCACGGGGCGCAGCGACGACATGGTGATCCTGCGCGGGGTGAACCTCTTTCCCACCCAGATCGAGGAGATCGTGCTCCGCACCCCGTACACGGCCCCGCACTTCGAGCTGCGCCTCACCCGCGAGGGGCGGCTCGACGTGCTGACGGTGCGCGCGGAGGCGCGGTCCGGGGCGAGCGCCGAGCAGCGGGCGGCCGCCGGGGCATCCATCGCCCAGGCCGTGAAGGACGGGATCGGCGTGACGGTCGGGGTCGAGGTGGTGGACCCGGAGACGCTGGAGCGGTCGGCAGGGAAGATCAAGCGGATCGTGGATCTGCGGGCGGCGGCTGGATCCCGCTCTTGACACCCCGTCACTTCACACGCCGCGCGGGTGCTTGAGGACGGCGCGTACCAGGAGCAGGCCCGGCGGATCGAGACGCTGCTGCCGGGCCGCGCCGATGCGCCGGCGCCCGGGGGCTCCGCCCCCACTCCCCCGCTCCTCTGTCGCGCCGGGCTGGAGTTCGGCGGAGCCCCGGGGGCGGTCAGGTGCCGTGGTGCTCCCAGTACGGGTCCCGCAGCCGGCGCTTGTAGAGCTTGCCGTTGGGGTCGCGGGGCATGGCAGAGATGAAGTCGAGGCTCCTGGGGCGCTTGTAGCGGGCGAGCCGGCCTGCGCAGTGGTCGAGGATGTCCGCGGAGAGAGCGGCGTCCGCCGTATGGCCGTCGGCGACTTCGACGACCGCCTTGACCTCTTCTCCCCAGTCGGCGTGCGGTATGCCGAAGGCCGCCGCGTCGGCGACCGCGGGGTGGCTGAGCAGGACGGACTCGATCTCGGCGGGATAGATGTTCACTCCGCCCGAGATAATCATGTCGATCTTGCGATCGCGGAGGAAGAGGAAGCCGTCCTCGTCAAGGAAGCCGAGGTCTCCCACGGTGAAGTAGTCGCCGATGCGGCTGTTGCGGGTCTTCGCCGTGTCCTTGTGGTAGCTGAAGCCTCCGGTGGTCATCTTCATGTAGACGGTGCCGAGTTCGCCGGGCGGCAGCCGGTTGCCGTCGTCGTCGAAGACGGCGATGTCGCTGATCGGCCAGGCCCTTCCGACGGTGCCCGGCTTCTTCAGCCAGTCCTCGGCGGTGGCGAAGGCGCCGCCGCCCTCGCTGGCGGCGTAGTACTCCTCGACGCACCTCCCCCACCACTCGATCATCGCTCGCTTGATGTGGTCGGGGCAGGGCGCGGCGCCGTGGACGGCGTGGCGCATGGAGGTCACGTCGTAGCGGTTCCTGGTCTCGTCCGGCAGGGCGAGCAGCCGGTGGAACTGGGTCGGCACCATATGGGTGTGGGTACAGCGGTGTGCGTCGATCAGCCGCAGCATCTCCTCCGGCGTCCACTTGTCCATCATCACCAGCGGATGGCCGATGTGCAGGGACGCGGACGCGAACTGCAGCACGGCGGTGTGGTAAAGGGGCGAGCAGACGAGATGGACGTTCCCGTCGAACGGCCGGATGCCGAAGATGCCGAGGAAGCCGCCGAGATGGCTCTCCTCGGGGAGCTTGCCGGTCAGCGGGCGGCGGATGCCGCGCGGCCGGCCGGTGGTGCCGGAGGTGTAGTTCATCACCCAGCCGAGGGTGCGGTCGTCAGGGGGCGTGGACGGCTGCCCGTCGAGGAGGTCGGCGTACGGGCGGAAGCCGGGCGCATCGCCGACGGCGTAGCGGGCGGTCCGGGGCAGCTTCGCCTCGTCGGCGGCGTCCTGTGCGGCGCCGGCGAACCGCTCGTGGGCGATCAGCGCCCTGGCCCCGGAGTCGGCGGCGATCCAGGCGATCTCGGGGCCGGTGAGATGGTGGTTGACGGGGACCAGATAGAGCCCGGCCTGGGTGGCGGCGAGAGCGGCGGTGAGGAACTCGACGCCGTTGGGCAGGACGACCGCGAAGGCGTCGCCCCGGCGGAGCCCCGCCGCGCGCAGTCCGTGCACCAGCCTGTTGGCGGCCGCGTGCAGCCCGCCGGCGGTCCACCGCTCGCCGTCCGGGGCGATCAGCGCCGTACGGCCGGGTTCGGCCGTCGCCTGCGCCCAGAAGCCACTGGGCGCATCGCCTGTCGGGGATGTCATGGTCAGCTCCTTCCGGCGATGCGGTTGATGCGGTCCACGGCCCGTTCGAAGCCCCGGGTGAGATCGTCGAAGACCTCCCGGACGCTGCGTTCGGACGTCATCCGGCCCACGATCTGCCCCACGGGCGTGCCCAGCAGCGGACCGGTCTCGTACTTCTGTATGCGGGAGAGCGCCTCGGCGACCAGCAGGCCCTGCAACGGCATCGGCAGGGCGCCGGGGCCGCCGGGGTCGTCCCAGGCGTCGGTCCACGCGGTGCGCAGCTGGCGTGCGGGCTTGCCGGTCAGGGCCCGGGAGCGGACGGTGTCGCCGGAGCCCGCGGCGAGGAGTTTGCGGGTGAGGGCGCGGGAGTGCAGGTCAGCCTCGGTCGTGGTGAGCCAGATCGAGCCGAGCCAGACGCCCTGCGCGCCGAGCGCGAGCCCGGCGGCGATCTGCGCGCCGCTGCCGATGCCGCCCGCGGCGAGTACCGGCAGCGGGTCGACGGCGTCGACGACCTCGGGGGTCAGCACCATGGTGGCGATCTCGCCGGTGTGGCCGCCTGCTTCACAGCCCTGGGCCACGACGACGTCGATGCCGGCCTCGGCGTGGCGGCGGGCGTGCTTGGCGCTGCCGGCGAGGGCCGCGGTGAGCACCCCGCGGCCGCGGGCGCGTTCGACGACGTCCGGGGGCGGGGAGCCGAGGGCGTTGGCGAGCAGCCTGATCGGATAGTCGAAGGCGACGTCGAGCTGGCTGCGGGCGACCTGCTCCATCCAGCCGGTGACGCGCCAGCCGGAGGCCTCGCCTTCGGGGAGTTCGGGCACGCCGTACTTCGCCAGGGTCTCGCGGACGAACCGCCGGTGGCCCGGGGGGATCATCGCCTCGACGTCGGCCTCGGTGACGCCTTCGACCTTCTTGGCGGGCATCACCACGTCCAGGCCGTAGGGCTTGCCGCCGGTGTGCTGCTGCATCCATTCGAGGTCGCGTTCCAGCGCGTCGGGGGCGGTGTAGCGGACGGCCCCGAGCACCCCCAGCCCGCCGGCCCGGGAGATGGCGGCGGCTACCGCGGGGAACGGCGTGAAGCCGAAGACAGCGTGCTCGATGCCCAGTTGCTTGCTCAGCTCCGTCTCCATGGGCGCAGGATGCCGCAGCCGGACCGACGACGGAAGAGTTTTTCTGATGCAGCGTCAGTTCACTGGAACGGGGACCGCCGGGTCCGCCCGCGATGGTTGACACCGTCCGGTCCCGGCAAGAAAGTTTCACGGGCGGTCCGGATCCCGAAAGATACTTTCAAGGCTCTCCCGGAGAAGGGGTGCGCATGGCTCGCGACGGCACGGCAGGCTCGGGGATCAGCAGACGCAGGCTGGGCGGCGGGGTGCTGGCGCTGGGCGGGACGCTGGCGCTCACGCCGACCGCGCCGGCCCCGGCCGGGGAGCCGGGCAAAGGCGGCTCCCCGACCCGCCGGCCGACGCTGCGGTACGGCCCGCCCGAGCGTGCCGGGCTGCTGCGGGAACCGCTGGAGCAGCTCGTCGCGGACGCGGAAACGTTCCTCGGCCCCTCTCCCCGGCATCCCTGGTACGCCGGGGCCGTGCTGCTCGCAGGGCGCGGCGGCACGGTGGCGCTGCACCGGCCGATCGGCTGGGCCGTGCGCTATGCGGCGTACGACGAGAAGACCGACACCGGGGTGGAGCTGCCGGCCGACCGGCGGATCCCCATGGCGCGGGACACCGTCTTCGATCTGGCCTCGCTCACCAAGCTGTTCACCTCCATCCTGGCCGTCCAGCTGATGGAGCGCGGCGCGCTGGAACCGGAGGCGGCCGTCGCCTCCTATCTGCCGGAGTTCGGCGGCGCGGGCAAACAGGACATCACCGTGCGCCAGCTCCTCACCCACACCTCCGGGCTGCGGGCCTGGCTGCCGCTCTACCGGGAGCCGACGCGCGAGGGAAAGCTGCGGCTGCTGTGGAACGAGGCCCCCCTCACCGCGCCGGGCACCGCCTACCTCTACTCCGACCTCAACCTGATCAGCCTTCAGCTGCTGCTGGAGCGGGTCGCCGGCCGGGGGCTGGACCTGCTGGTCCATGACGAGATCACCGCGCCGCTGAGGATGCGTCGCACCCGGTTCAACCCGCCCGCCTCCTGGCGGCCCGGGATCGCGGCGACGGAGGACGCCAGAGAGCCGTGGTCCGGGCTGGAGCGCGGCATGGTGTGGGGCGAGGTGCACGACGAGAACGCGTACGGCTTCGGGGGCGTGGCCGGGCACGCGGGTGTCTTCTCCTGCGCCTGGGATCTGGCGGTGCTGGCCCGCGCCCTGCTCAACGGCGGGGTGTACGGACGGCGGCGCATCCTGCGGCCCGCTTCCGTGGAGCTGATGTTCACGGACTTCAACACGGACTTCCCCGGCGATGAGCACGGGCTGGGCTTCGAGCTCTACCAGCACTGGTACATGGGGGCGATGGCGACGCCCCGCAGCGCCGGGCACACCGGCTTCACCGGCACCAGTCTGGTGCTGGACCCGACGACCGACTCGTTCCTCATCGTCCTCGGGAACTCCTGCCATCCGGTGCGGACCTGGCGCTCGGGCAGCGCGCCGAGGGTCGCCGCGGCGGATCACATGGCTCGGGCGGTCGCCGTACGGCCGGTGCACGGCCGCACCGCCTGGTTCACGGGCATGGCCGCCGCCGCCGAAACGACGCTCGCCCTGCCGCCGCTGGCCCTGTCCGCCGGCGGAAGTGCGTGGCTGCGGTGCGCGCTGTGGTGGGACACCGAGCCCCGCTCTGACGCGGTCTTCCTGGAGGCGTCGCACGACGGCGGAGCGGCGGGCGGAGCGGCGGGCGGGGCGGCCGGCGGAGCGGCCGTCTGGGAGCCCGTGCCGTTCACCTCCGCAAGGGTGGACGGCGGCGAGCCGCGGCTCCACCCCGCGGGTACGGCCGGCGGCTGGTCCGGGCGGGTCTGGCACCGCGTCGTCGCGGACCTGTCCCGGTGGGCCGTGCCCGGGTCCCGGGTCCGGCTGCGGTGGCGGTCCCGGACGGACGAGCGGTACGTGGGGCGCGGCGTGTACGTGGACGGGCTCCGCGTGGAGGACGGGGGGCGGTGTGTGTTCGACGAGTCGCGGGCGGGGGACGCGGAGCGGATCGAGGCGTGGGGGTGGGAGGCGGTGCGGGACTGACGGGGTGCGGGCGGGCGCCTTCTTCCGCCCCTCCCTCTACGCCCTGGGGCGTGGGGAGGGGGCCCCGCACGTCCCGTAGCCGGGGCTCCGCCCCGGGCCCCCGCGCCTCAAACGCCGGCGGGGCTTGATTCGTTACCGGCCCAGCGTCGCCATCGCCGCGTTGTGGCCCGGGATGCCGCTCACGCCGCCGCCGCGCGTCGCGCCCGCGCCGCAGAGGAGGATGTTGGGGTGGGCGGTCTCCACGCCCCACCGGCCGGCGGCCCCGGTGGCGTAGGGGAAGGCGAGGTCGCGGTGGAAGATGTGCCCGCCCGGCAGGCGCAGTTCGCGTTCCAGGTCGAGCGGGGTCTTGGCCTCGATGCAGGGCTCGCCGCGCTCGTCGAGGGCCAGGCATTCGGCGACCGGCTCGCCCAGGCAGGCGTCGAGCTGGGCGAGCGTCGACGTCAGCAGCGATGCGCGGGCGGCGTCGTTGTCGGCGGCGAACAGCCGGGCCGGGGTGTGCAGTCCGAAAAGGGTGAGGGTGTGGCAGCCACGGGCGGTCAGCCCGGGGCCGAGGATCGACGGGTCGGTCAGCGAGTGGCAGTAGATCTCCGACGGCGGAACGCTCGGCAGCCGGCCCTGCGCGGCCTCGGCGTAAGCGGTCGCCAACTGCTGGTAGCCCTCGGCGACATGGAAGGTCCCGGAGAACGCGTCGCGCGGGTCGACGGACCGGTCCCGCAGCCGGGGCAGCCGCTCCAGCAGCATGTTGACCTTGAACTGGGCGCCCTCGGCCGGCGTCGGGGGCTGCTCGCCGAGCAGCGCGGCCAGCTCCTGCGGCGAGGCGTTCACCAGGACGTGCCGGGCCTCGACGACGCCTTCCCCGTCCGCCGTGCGGTAGGCGACCTCGGCCCGCTTTCCGTCGGTCTCGACGCGGATCGCCTCATGGCCCGTCAGGATCTCCGCGCCCGCGGAACGCGCCGCGTCGGCCAGGGCGTCCGTCAGCGCGCCCATGCCGCCGACCGGGACGTCCCAGTCGCCCGTCCCGCCTCCGATGACGTGGTAGAGGAAGCAGCGGTTCTGCACCAGGGACGGGTCGTGCGCGTCGGCGAAGGTGCCGATCAGTGCGTCGGTGAGCACCACGCCCCGGACCAGGTCATGGGCGAACCGCTCCTCGATGGCTACCCCGATGGGCTCTTCGAACAGCATGCGCCAGGCGCCCTCGTCGCCGATGCGCTCGCGCAGCTCCTGCCGTGCGGGCAGCGGCTCGGTCAGCGTGGGAAAGACGCGGCGGGCGACCTCACCGGTCGTCGCGTAGAACTCCCGCCACGCCGCGTACTCCGCGTCCCCGCCGGTCAGCCGGGCGAACGACTCCCCCGTGCGCGGCCCGCCGACCAGCAGCCCGCCGTCGCCCGCGGGTGTGTACGAGGAGACGGTCCGCTTGCGGACGGCGAAGTCGAGGCCCAGCTCCCGCACGATCTTCCGGGGCAGCAGTGAGACCAGGTACGAGTAGCGCGAGAGACGGGCGTCGACCCCAGGGAAGGGACGGGTCGAGACGGCCGCGCCACCGGTGCCGGGGAGACGTTCCAGCACCACGACGGAGCGTCCGGCGCGGGCGAGATAGGCGGCGGCGACCAGGCCGTTGTGACCGCCTCCCACGACGACGGCGTCGTACGAGCCGCGTGCGGCCTGCGAGGGGTGCGTGCCGGGCGAGGAGAGTGCGGACATGCGGCCGACCCTACCGGCGATGTCATGTCTCGTCCCCGCTCCCCTGTTGCAGCGACGCGACCCGCCGGTACCGCTCCACCGCCTCGGCATGCCGGCCGAGGCGTTCCAGGCAGTGCGCCTCGTCGTTGCGGCTGGCGAGCGCGTCGGGGTGCTCGGGGCCGAGCACCCGGTCACGGGCGTCCGCGACCTGCGCGTACACCGCCAGGGCGTCCGTCCAGCGGCCCAGCCAGCCGAGGCCGACGGCGATCTCTCGGCGGCTGACCAGGGTGTCGGGGTGCTCGGGGCCCAGCACGCGGGTGCGCAGGGCGCTGACGTCGCGGGCCTCGGTCAGCGCCTCCTCCCAGCGGCCCAGCCGGCCGAGGCAGACGCCCAGGCCGTGCCGGGCGCGCAGCGTTTCCGCGCCGGAGGGCCCGGCGAGCCGGGTGTGGTCGGCGATGAGACGGCGGTATGCGTCCAGGGCCTCCCCGTGGCGGCCGACGCGGCCCAGCCCGATGCCGACGGCATGGCGGGCGGCGAGCGTGTCGGGGTGGTCCGCGCCCAGGGTGCGGCCGCGCGCGGCGGCCACGTCCCGGTATGCGCGCAGGGCGTCGGCCCAGCGGCCGAGCCCGGCAAGCGCATGGGCGGCCTCGTAGCGGGTGGCGAGGGTGTCGGGGTGGTCGGGGCCGAGCACGCGGGCGCGGGCGTCGGCGACCTGGTCCGCCATGCGGTGGGAGTCGCCGAGCCGCCCCAGCCTGCCCAGGGTGAAGGCCAGGTTGTGCCGGCAGCGCAGGGTGTCGGGGTGCTCGGCGCCCATGGTGCGCTCCCGGGCCTGGAGCACCGCGGTGTACAGCTCGAGCGCCTCGGCGTGCCGTCCGAGCCGGCCCTGTGCGAATGCCATCTCCTGGCGGGCTGCGAGGGTGTCCGGATGGTCCGCGCCCAGGGCGCGGGTGCGGCCCTCGGCGACCGCGCCGAAGGCGCGCAGCGCCTCGGCGGCACGGCCTGTCCTGCTGAGGCAGAAGCCGATCTCGTAGCGGCTGGCCAGGGTGTCCGGGTGGTCCGGGCCCAGTGCCCTTTCCCGCTCGGCGGCGACCGCCCGGTGCACCTGCCCGGCCTCGTCCCAGCGGCCCAGCCGGCCGAGGCTGAGCCCCGCGCTGTGGCGGCTGGCGAGGACGGCGAGCACCTCGGGCGGCGGCGTGGGCCGGTCACCGGGACGGCCGGTTCCGGGGCCGGGGCGTTCGGTCCGGCTGCCGGGGCCGGGGCGATCGGTTCCGGGGCCGGGGCCGGTGGCGTTGCCGGGGGCTCCGTCGGCTTCGGGGTCCGGCCGCGGCCTGTCTGGAACGCCCCGGGGAACCCCCTTCGGAAAGGTCCACGCGCCCGTCAGCCCCGCCGTGTGGTCCGGCAGTCCGGGCCCTGGGAGAGCGCCTGCGGTCGCCTTGGCGCCGGTGGTCATGCCGCGGGTCCAGGCCGGCAGCTCCGGGGCCTCGCGCGGCGGCCCGGCGACGGGCGTGCCGGCGGGCGGGGAGGTCCGGCCCAGCAGCCCGCGCAGCTCCGCGGCGTCGGCAGGACGGGCCTCGGGCGCCTTGGCGAGCAGCCGAAGTATGGCGTGGTCCAGGAAGACCGGCACCGCGGGGCGGTGGACACGCAGCGGCTGCGGCTCGGTGTCCCGGTGTCCGACGAGCACCGACCAGGAGTCCTCGAGGTCGAAGGGGGGCGCGCCGGTGGCCAGCTCGTACAGAACGCAGCCCAGCGAGTACAGATCGCTGCGGAAGTCGACCTCGCCGCCGCCGATCTGCTCGGGCGACATGTAGTGCGGGGTGCCCATGGCGATTCCGGTGCCGGTGAGGCGGGAGGTGATGCCCATGGACTCGCCGAGCCGGGCGATGCCAAAGTCGCATATCTTCACCGTGCCGTCGGTGAGCCGCATGATGTTGGCGGGCTTGAGGTCACGGTGGACGATGCCCTGTTCGTGGGTGTAGGCGAGGGCGTCGGCGATCTGGTCGGCAATGTCGACGACGTCGTCGACCGGCAGGGGACGCTGCTCGTTGTCGTCCATCAGCTGGCTGAGGTTGCGGCCATTGAGCAGTTCCATGACGAGATACAGCACGCCTTCGTCGTCTCCGAAGTCATGGACGACGGTCACCCCGCGGTGCTGGAGCGAGGCGGCGACGCGCGCCTCGCGACGGAAGCGCTCGCGCAGCACACGGGTGAAGGTGGGGTCGTGCTGGGGTCCCAGGGGCTTGAGGCGCTTGACGGCGACGCGCCGTCCCAGGGCCTCGTCGCGGGCCTGCCAGACCTGGCCCATGCCGCCGCGTCCGATGAGTTCGAGCAGCCGGTAGCGGCCGTGGATCAGCCTCGTCTCCGCCATCGTCCGCCGTCGCCCCCGTTGTTTGGCTGCACCCTCCCCGGCGCGTCCAGTATGACCGTCTGACCGCGGAGTTTGTACGGGGAGGGCCTGCTGCCGGACCCGAGCCGGTCCATGGCCCTGAGGATGTGGCCGGGCGGCAGCCGCCAGCGCAGCCGGGCGGGGATGCAGCGCAGCAGGGTGCCCGCGGCGACGAGGCGACGCCGGGTGTGCGCAGGGGAGGCGGCGGGTCTGCCGTAGAGCCGGTGGGCGTACGGGGGCAGTGCGTCGTACGCGAGCGAGGCCACGCGCCGCCAGAGCAGGGCGCGCGCCGGACGCAGCGGCGGCGGGACCGGCGGGCGGCGCAGGAAGGCGTCGACCTCCCGCGCCTCGGGCCCGGCGGCCAGCCGCGGCAGCACGGCGCGGAAGTACTCGGCGAGCTGGACGGCGGTGGCGGGCACGGCGGCCGGGTCGAGGCCCACGAGGCGGGCGGCGGTGCGCTGTTCGGCGATGTAGCGGTCGGCCTGGTCGTCGGTGAGCGGGAACCCGGAGCCGCGCAGCACCGTCAGGTAGGAGTCGACTTCGGCGCAGTGCACCCACAGCAGCAGGTCCGGCTCGTCGAGCCGGTAGCGCTCTCCGGTCGCCGGGTCGAGGGCGGTCAGGGCCGCGTGGACGCGGCGGACGCGGGCGCCGGCGCGTTCGGCCGCCGCCGCGGCGCCGTAGGTGACGGTCCCCACGAAGTCGGCGGTGCGCAGCAGGCGGCCCCAGGCGTCCCGGCGGAAGTCGGAGTTCTGCAGGACTCCGCGGACCGCGCGGGGGTGCAGCGCCTGAAGGTAGAGCGCGCGGACGCCGGCGATCCACATCATCGGGTCGCCGTGCATCTGCCAGGTGACGGAGGCCGGCCCGAAGAGCCCGGGGCCGGCGTCCGGGCGGGCGTCCGCGGCCATGCTCCGACGGTACGCCCTCGCCATGGGTCGACGCCTTCAGCGCCGTACGCGGGGCATGCCGAGGCCGATCCAGGAGATGATCTCGCGCTGGATCTCGTTGTTGCCGCCGCCGAAGGTGAAGATGACGGCGGAGCGGTAGCCGCGTTCCAGCTCGCCGTGGAGGACGGCGCCCGCCGAGCCGTCCTTGAGCGGGCCCGCGGCGCCGACGACCTCCATCAGCCAGGCGTAGGCGTCGCGGCGCGCCTCGGAGCCGTACACCTTGACGGCGGAGGCGTCCTGCGGAGTGAGGGTGGATTCCTGGACGGCGTTCACCATCTGCCAGTTGAGCAGTTTCATGGCGTCGAGCCTGGCGTGGGTGCGGGCGAGGCGGCCTCGGACCCAGCCGACGTCGATGACGCGCCGCCCGTCGGCGAGTTCGGTGCCGGCGGCCCAGCGCTGGACGTCGGCGAGGGCGCGGATGGCCGTCGTGCCGTGGGCGGCGAGGGTGACGCGCTCATGGTTGAGCTGGTTGGTGATCAGCCGCCAGCCGTGGTTCTCCCGGCCGACGCGGCGGGAGGCGGGGACGCGGACGTTCTCGTAGTAGCTCGCGGTGGTGTCGTGCCCGGCGAGCGTGGTGATCAGGGTGCAGGAGTAGCCGGGGTCGTCGGTCGGCACCAGCAGCATGGTGATGCCCTTGTGCGGCGGGACGCCGTCGTCCGGGGCGGCGGTGCGCACGGCGAGCCACACCCAGTCGGCGGTGTCCCCGTTGGTGGTCCAGATCTTCTGCCCGTTGACGAGATAGCTGCCGGTCTCCTCGTCCCCCTCGCGTACGGCGCGGGTCTTGAGGGCGGCGAGGTCGGTGCCCGCGTCGGGTTCGCTGTAGCCGATGGCGAAGTCGATCTCGCCGGAGAGGATCCGGGGGAGGAAGTAGGCCTTCTGCTCGTCGCTGCCGTACCGCATGAGGGTGGGTCCGACGGTGTTCAGGGCCATCAGCGGCAGCGGCACCCCGGCCTGGGCGGCCTCGTCGAAGAAGATGAACTGCTCCATGGGGGTCAGCCCGCGGCCGCCGTACTCCTCGGGCCAGCCGACGCCCAGCCAGCCGTCCGCGCCGAGGCGGCGGATGGTGCGGCGGTAGAACGCCTTCTGCTCGGCCGCATCGGCGTACCGCGCGGTGGCGTGGTCCGGCGCCAGCCGGGCGAAGTAGGCGCGCAGTTCGGTGCGCAACCGCTGCTGCTCGGGCGTGTATTCGAGGTGCACGGGACCCTCCCGGGTGCTCGCGGATGCTCGCGGTGCGTCCTGTCCTCCCTGGCGAGCGCAGACTAGAACGCGTTCCATAAATCCGGAAGGGTTTCAGCGGTTCGGGCGGAGCAGCAGCAGCGCGGTGTCGTCGCCGCGGTCGCGGGGCCCGGCCGCCTTCCCCTCGATCAGATGGTCGGCCAGCTCTTCCAGCGGCCGGTCCCCGTTGCGCTCCAGCCGGTCCGCCACCTGCGCCAGCGCCGCGTCCAGGTCGACGCCGGGGGCTTCGATCAGACCGTCCGTGTACAGGACGAGCACCGAGCCCGGGCTCATCGGGACGGCGGAGGTCGGGTAGACGGCGGTCGGGTCGACGCCGAGCAGCGGCCCGCCGGGGAGGTCGAGGACGTGGACCGTGCCATCGGGGGCGCGCAGCAGGGGCTGCGGGTGACCGGCGCGGGCGAGCAGGGCGCGGTGCCGCGGCAGGTCCAGGTGGAGGTAGGCGCAGCTGGCGAGCAGATCGACGTCGAGGCCGATGAGCAGGAGGTTGGTGGACGCCATGACCGTGCCGGGTTGCTGGCCGACGGCCGTGTAGGCGCGTACGGCGGTGCGGACCTGGCCCATCAGTCCGGCGGCGGTGACGTTGTGGCCCTGGACGTCGCCGATGACGGCGGCGGCCTGCACGCCTGTGGCGCGGCGGGCCGGGCCGGCCGGCGCGGGCCCGGCCTGAGGGCGCGTGGGCGCCGCGCGCCCCCTGCCGTCTCCGGGCGACGGGGCGGCGGCGACCGGGGTCTGTTCGCCGTCCGGGGCGGTGCGGATCAGGTCGTAGAAGTCGCCTCCGATGTCCATGCCCTGGGTGCCCGGCAGATAGCGGGCGGCCACCTCCAGGCCGGGCAGCCTCGGCAGGGAGTGCGGCAGCAGCGCGGACTGCAGCCCGTGGGCGAGGCGGTTCTTGGCGTCGTACAGCCGGGCGCGCTCCAGCGCCTGGGCGACGAGTCCGCCGAGGCTGGTGAGCACGGCGCGCTCCTCGTCGGCGAAGCGGTGCGGTTCGGTGTAGCCGAGGATGCAGGTGCCGACGGGGCGGCCGGAGGCGATCAGCGGCAGGAACGCCCAGGCGGCCATCCCGTCCGGGGTGGCGACGCGCGCGGGGTAGATCGCCTCCAGCTTCTCGCGTGTCTCGAAGAACGACGGCACGCCCGTGGCCAGCGCCTGGGCGCTGGGCCGGGGGGCGGACAGCGGTATGCCGTCGTAGTGTTCGGCCAGCGACGGGTCCGGGTATCCGCGGTGGCCGAGGACCCGCAGCCGTCCGGCCTCCGGAACCAGGACGACCAGGGTGCGGCTGCCCACGGCGGGCATCACCTCGTCGGCGACGAGGTCGATGACGTCCGTGACCGAGACGGCCTCGGTGAGCGCGCTGGCCAGGGTCAGCAGATGGGTGATGGCCACCAGCCCCGCCCGGTGCCGGCCCGCCTCCGCCGCGGGCTTGTCCCGGCCCGTTCCCCTGGCCGGGCTGATCAGCACGCTCAGGCCGCTTCTGCTGGGATACAGCCGGAAGGTCAGCCAGTCCTGCGGGGGGCGCAGCGCCGTGAACGAGACGGGGTGCTGGCTGATCATCGCGCCGCGGTAGCGGTCCTCGTAGACCGGGTCGTTCAGCCAGGGGAGGGTGTTCCACGGCTTGCCGCCGAGCAGTTCGCGTGCGGGCCTCCCCAGCAGCTCGGCCGCGGCGGGGTTGGCGTAGGTGACGCGGCCGTCCACGTCCAGCGCGCACAGGCCGTCCGGAATCCGGGCGGCCATCTGCGCCGCCTCCGCCGCGCCGGTCGTTCCCGCCATAGCTGAAGGCCCGAGGAAGTCGGCCTCCGGGTGCACCGGACGGCCGGCCTTCGCGGCCCGCTCCAGCCTCAGTGCGAGCCGGTCGCAGGCGGCGAGCAGGGCCGCGTGCTCCGCGTCGGACGGCTCGGGCGAGTGGGAACCGGGCCAGGTGACGAACACAGCCCCGTACACGGTGTCCGCCCTGGCGACGGGCAGCGCCGCGACGGCGAAGGGGTACGGCAGGACCACGGCGATACGGGGGTACCGGCGGGCCATGTCCTCCTCGCCGCCGACCCAGACGAGCCGGCGCTCGCGGACGGCGTCCGCGACGGGGACGGGCGAGGTGAGGGCGACGCGTTCCCAGGGCGCGGCGAAGGCGCGGGGCAGCCCGGCCATGACGGCCATCTCAAGGACGGCGTCTTCCGGTGACAGCAGGTACACCGCGCCCGCGTGCGCCCCGACGTCGTCCATCATCCCGGCGAGGGCCAGGGACAGCAGGGGATGCGCCCCCTCGCTTCCGGCGTCGGGCGGCCCTGAAGGGGAGGCGGTCGGGTCGGACACGCGCACCACCTCTTCCGCCTCTTCCGCACCCCCCATGACCAAGGCTGCACGCGATTGCCCTGCGGCGCACGGCGGGGCGGGGGCGGGGCGGCGGACAGGGCTCCGGGGCCCGGCCCCCCGGGCCTCACGCCCGCACGACGGCGCACACCCCGGGGTGCGGCCACACCCCTTACGCTTGCCGGGGTGAGCCGCAGACAGTCCGACGGCAGGACCCGGGTCACGGTCCTGGTGGCGCTTGTCGCGAACCTGGTGATCGCGGCCGCGAAGGCGGTCGGCGGGCTCGCGGCCGGCTCCCCCGCGCTGCTGTCCGAGGCCGCGCACTCCGTCGCCGACACCCTGAACGAGGTCTTCCTGCTGGTCGCGCTGCGCCGCAGCCGCCGTCCGGCGGACACGCACCACCCGTTCGGCTACGGCAAGGAACGCTAACAACGTGTGGCCGGAGGTCGACCATGTCTTCCTGGATATCACCGAGGCGCCGGGGCCGGACAGCGTGTAATGAGCGCGTGACGTGGCTCGGGGGCCGATTCGGCCGGGTGGTTCTGCGGGGCGCCTGGGCCGGATCGATTCGGCCGGAGCGAATCGGCCGGAGTGCGAGGGGTACCCGCAGTCCGCATCGTTGTGTCCCCGGCGCCGTCGGGGGCCTCGCGGGGAAGGAGGGCTGACCATGCCTCGCGGATCCAGCCCGAAGCGGGAGCGGCAGTACGAGCACATCAAGGAGAGCGCCCTGGAGCGCGGCGAGAGCGAGGCCAGGGCCAAGGAGATCGCCTCCCGCACCGTCAACAAGGAGCGGGCGCGGAGGGGCGAGTCCGAGCAGGCGAGCCGGGTCTCGACCGAGGACATCTCCTCCGGCCGCCGCGGCGGGCAGCGCTCCCACCGGGGCGCGCAGGGGCCGACGTACGACCAGCTGTACGAGGAGGCCAAGCGGCGCGATGTGGAGGGCCGCTCCAAGATGAGCAAGGCGGAGCTGGCGCAGGCGCTGGGCGGCAAGAAGAGCTGACCGCACCGCGCCGCCCGGTGATGACGCATCGCCCGGGCGGAACGCGCGACGTCATGCCTCCGGCGGCCGCCCCGACGGCCTGAAGCGGGCCGCGGTGAATGACCTGTGAGGGGGCTGGGCTCGATACTGGCCCGGACGCACTGCCCGGCCGGACGCCTGCCCGCCCCCAAGGAGGCATCACATGCGCATGCTCATCAACGTGCCCGAGACCGTCGTCCCGGACGCCCTGCGCGGCATCGCCGCGGCGCACCCCGAACTGACCGTGGACGTCGAGAACCGGGTGATCGTACGGCGGGACGCCCCGGTCGCCGGGCAGGTCGCGCTGGTCTCCGGCGGCGGGTCCGGGCACGAGCCGCTGCACGGGGGCTTCGTGGGGCCGGGGATGCTGGCCGCCGCATGTCCTGGCGAGGTGTTCACCTCGCCGGTGCCCGACCAGATGGTGCGGGCCGCCGCAGCCGTCGACAGCGGGGAGGGCGTCCTCTTCGTCGTCAAGAACTACACGGGCGACGTGCTGAATTTTGACATGGCCGCGGAACTCGCCGAGGACGAGGGCGTGCGGCTGGCCAAGGTCCTGGTCGACGACGACATCGCGGTGACGGACAGCCTCTACACCGCGGGCCGCCGCGGCACGGGCGCGACCCTGTTCGTGGAGAAGATCGCGGGCGCGGCGGCCGAGGAGGGCGCCCCGCTGGAGCGGGTGGAGTCGATCGCACGCCGGGTCAACGACAACGCGCGGAGTTTCGGCGTGGCCCTGAGCGCCTGCACGACGCCCGCGAAGGGCAGCCCGACATTCGATCTGCCTCCGGGCGAGCTGGAGTTGGGGATCGGCATCCACGGAGAGCCGGGGCGGGAACGGCGCGCCATGATGACCTCTCGCGAGATCGCGGACTTCACCGTCCATGCGCTGCTGGACGACCTTCCCACGTCAGGCCCCGTGATCGTGCTGGTCAACGGCATGGGAGCGACGCCGCTGCTGGAGCTGTACGGCTTCAACGCGGAGGTGCAGCGGGTACTGGCGGAGCGACGGGTGGCGGTGGCCCGTACGCTCGTGGGGAACTACGTGACCTCGCTCGACATGGCCGGCTGCTCGGTGACGATCTGTCAGATCGACGAGGAGCTGCTGCGGCTGTGGGATGCGCCGGTGCAGACGCCGGCGCTGCGGTGGGGTCGCTGAGGCATCCCTCGCCGGGGCGACGCCGTCCCACGGCGATGACGAGGAGCGGGAGTGACCGAGTGACCGAGGCAGCACCTGTGCTCGACGCGCGCTTCTTCCACCGCTGGATGACCGCCGCCGCGGCGGCCGTGGACCGTGAGGCGGGGCGGCTGACCGAACTGGACGCGGCGATCGGCGACGCCGACCACGGCAGCAATCTCCAGCGGGGGTTCACCGCGGTGGCGGCCGTGCTGGAGCAGGACGCGCCGGACACGCCGGGGGCGGTGCTGACACTGGCCGGACGGCGACTGATCTCCACCGTGGGCGGTGCGTCGGGCCCCCTGTACGGGACGCTGCTGCGCCGCACCGGCAAGGCCCTGGGCGATGCGGCGGAGGTGACGCCCGCGCAGTTGGCGGAGGCGCTCGACGCGGGCGTGGCCGCGGTGGCGCAGCTCGGCGGGGCCAAGGCCGGGGACAAGACGATGCTGGACGCGCTGCTGCCGGCCGCGGAAGCGCTTCGCGAGTCCTTCGCGGCGGCCCGTGCGGCGGCACTGCAGGGCGCCCTGGACACCGTTCCGTTGCTCGCCTGCAAGGGCAGGGCGAGCTATCTCGGCGAACGCAGCATCGGCCATCAGGACCCGGGGGCGACGTCGTCCGCGCTGCTGGTGGCCACGCTGGCGGAGACCGCCGCCGGGGAGGCGTCGTGAGCCGGGGGCCGGTGGGCGTCGTGCTCGTCTCGCACAGCGCGGCGGTGGCGCTGTCGGTGGCGGATCTGGCCAGGGGGCTCGCGGGCGGCGGGGCGGCCGCGGAAGTCGCCGCGGCCGGAGGCGGCCCGGACGGCGGTCTGGGCACCAGCGCGGAGCTGATCGCCGAGGCCGCGCGGGCCGTCGACCGGGGCGCGGGCGTCGCGGTGCTGGCCGACCTGGGCAGCGCCGTGCTGACGGTCAAGGCGCTGCTCGAAGAGGGCGGGGAGCTTCCGGAGGGCGCCCGGCTGGTGGACGCGCCGTTCGTGGAGGGAGCGATCGCCGCGGTGGTCACGGCGTCGTCCGGCGGCGACCTCGACGCGGTCGAGGCGGCTGCCTCGGAGGCGTACGCCTACCGCAAGGTGTGACCGGGGGCGGCGGTCTCCCCGCTTCGCCTCCGGGGCGGAGGCGGCAAAGACACCCACGGGCCCCGGGCCCGACGCCGGCGGCGCGCGGACGATCGGCCGGGCAGTGCCCGCGCACCGGCCACGGCGGGCCGGAGGGCCGTGGGACAGGGGCGCGCGCCGCGGCGGAAGGCCGGCGAGTGGCCGGAGTCTCACCGGTCCGCGCCTACTGCGGCCGCAACGGCCAGGCGCGCCCTTAGAACCCCCGGCGGCGGCCCGCCGCCTCCCGCAGCCCGGGGCTCCGCTCCCGGACCTCCCGGTCCTCGATCGCCGGACGGGTGGATTCTCCGGCCGTCCGGGGCGCTTCCCGAATGCTGGACCCACCCGCGACAGCGGCGCCGCCCACCAGGTAGATTGGTCTACACCATTCGGCCTTCAAGGACAGGGATCTTCGTGGAAGTCATCATCGTTCCGGACCCCGCAGCCGGCGGCGAGCTCATCGCCGACGCCATGGCCGATCTGCTGCGGCGCAAGCCCGACGCGCTGCTGGGCGTGGCCACGGGGTCGACTCCGCTACCGGTCTACGAGGCTCTCGCCGCCAAGGTGCGGACCCGCGACGCCGACGCCTCGCGGGCTCGGATATGCCAGCTCGACGAGTACGTGGGCCTGCCGTGCGGGCACCCCGAGTCCTACCGCTCCGTGGTGCTGCGCGAGGTCGTCGAGCCTCTGGGGCTCGACGAGGAGGCGTTCATGGGCCCCGACGGCGCCGCGGAGGACGTGGCGGCCGCCTGCCTCGCCTACGACCGCGCGCTCGCCGAGGCCGGCGGGGTCGACCTCCAGCTCCTGGGCATCGGCACGGACGGGCACATCGGCTTCAACGAACCCTGCTCGTCGCTGGCTTCCCGCACCCGGATCAAGACCCTCACCGAGCAGACGCGACGGGACAACGCCCGCTTCTTCGACGACCTCGACGAGGTGCCGCACCACGTGATCACCCAGGGCATCGGCACCATCCTCGACGCCCGCCATCTGGTCCTGCTGGCGACCGGTGAGGCGAAGGCGGACGCCGTGGCCCAGGCGGTTGAGGGCCCGCTCTGCGCACTGGTGCCCGCGTCCGCGCTGCAGCTCCATCCGCACGCCACGGTCGTGGTCGACGAGGCGGCCGCATCCCGCCTCAAGCTGGCCGACTACTTCCGGGCCACCTATGCCGCCAAGCCCGCCTGGCAGGGACTGTAGGGGCTCGCGGTCACGGCCCACGGCCCCGGCGACGCCGCCCGGCCACGGCCGGGCGGCGTCGCCCATCCCCCAACCCGCACCTAACGAGTGACCGAATCCTTCCCTTGACCGCCTCCTGCGGGAGGCGGACACTCCCCGCGAACGGCGCAGAACGCCGCCCCCCGTGAATGACATGAACACGTCATTTACTCGGGAAGGAGCACCCCCCATGGCCACCCCTCTGTCCGCCTCCCGTTTCCTCAGCGCCCTCCGCGACGAAGGCCTGATCGTCGTCGAGCACCGCAGCTGGCGTACGCACAACCGCAACCACAAGGGGCCGTGGGGCCCCACCCACGGTGTGATGATCCATCACACCGTCAGTTCGGGCACCCACAGTTCGGTGGACCTCTGCTACGACGGCTACGCCGGACTGCCGGGGCCGCTGGGCCACGGCGTGATCGCCAAGGACGGCACGGTGTATCTGATCGGCAACGGCCGCGCCAACCACGCCGGGCTCGGCGACGACGACGTGCTGCGCGCGGTGATCGCCGAGCGGGAGCTGCCTCGGGACAACGAGGCCAACACCGACGGCAACCGCCACTTCTACGGCTTCGAGTGCATCAACCTCGGCAACGGCGAGGACCCCTGGCCCGCCGCGCAGCTGACGGCCGTCGAGAGGGCCGCGGCAGGCATCTGCCGGGCGCACGGCTGGAACCAGCGCTCGGTGATCGGTCACCTCGAGTGGCAGCCGGGCAAGGTCGACCCCCGCGGGTTCACCATGGACGCGATGCGCGAGCGGATCGGACGCCGCCTCGGCCGCGCCCCGGACGGGCCGCCCCCGCCGCGCTACGAACCGTATCCCGGAGCGTCGTTCTTCCAGGTCGGGCGGAACAGCCCCGTGGTCACGGCGATGGGCAGACGGCTGGTCGCGGAAGGATGCGGCCGGTACGAGATCGGGCCCGGCCCCCGGTGGACGGAGGCGGACCGCAAGTCGTACGCGGCCTGGCAGCGCAAGCTGGGCTACTCGGGGGCCGACGCCGACGGCATCCCCGGCAGGACCAGCTGGGACAGGCTGAGAGTGCCCAGGTGACGAGCGGGTGGGGTCTTCCCCGCCCGCGGCGAACTCCTCAAGGGCGCAGAGACAGATCCCCTCGACGTCCGCGACGGTTCGACCCCGGGGTCAGCGGGACCACGCCACAGCCGGCCAAATGCGGCATCTCCGGCCGGGCACTAAAATGCAACCATGGCGGAGGCCGAGAAAGAGCTGGCACGATACACACGGAAACTCGCCAACAGTCGCCTCAACGAAGAAGAACTCCACACGATCAAACGCAGCGTCATCGATTCCTATGCGGGAATCTGCGCCTCATTGACCGACCGGGAGCTTCTGGGCGAGTTTCGCCGGATGGCCATGGGCCCCGGGGCGGGGTCGGGCAGCGCCGTCTGGGGGATCGGACAGGAGTCGAACATCATCGACGCCGTCTTCCTCAACTCCATCCTCGCCCGCCGCAGCGATCTGCTGAACACCTACTCTTCTCCGTACGGCATGGGCGGGGTCCACCCCTCCGACAACGTGGCGCTCGCCTTCACTCTGGCCGACTGGCTGAACTGGTCCGGCCGCCAGTTCCTGGAGTCGGTGAATATCTTCTTCCGCCTGGCGGCGACGTTCACCGACCACTACGACCCCGAGGCCAGCGGCTTTGACCACGACGCCGCCGCCGTTTTCTGGACAGCACTCACCGTCGGACAGGCGTTCAACCTTTCCGAAGACCAGCTAGCGGAAGCGCAACGAATCGCCGGAGGTTTCGGGTTCAGCAGCAATCAGGCCGCGGTCGGCGACGTGACGGACTGGAAGCACTGCACATACGCGTCCTGCGCCATGCGGGGCCTGCAGGCCGCCAGGCTGGCGCGCGCCGGATTCACCGGGCCACGCTCCATCTACCAGGGGGAGTTCGGCGCCGACCACTTCTTCAGACACCGCGAGATGTCACTCGACAGCGAACCCGACCTCACACAGATCATCTTCAAGAGATGGCCTGCGCTCTTCTTCTGCCAGACTCCGATCGACGTCGCGCTGGAATTGTCCTCCAGGATCGACGCACCAGAGGACATCCGCGCCGTGACCGTGGAAACCTACGGTCGCGCGATACGGAACGGCCTCACCTCGTCGGCCTTCAACCCGATCAGCCGCGCAGGTCGCACCCACTCGCTCCCCTACTGCGTGGCCACGGCGCTCCTCAAAGCCGTCGAATACAGCGACTTCGATTCTGAGCGCGCACACGATCCTCAGCTTCGGCGGCTGCTGGAAAAGATCGACGTGACCGAAGATCCGGCCATGACGCAGAGGTTCCCCCCGGCGACGCCATGCCGGATCTCCGTGACACTGCACACTGGGGAAGTCATACGGCACGAGCGCGAGTTCTCACGAGGCGATCCGCATGACCCGCTGTCCGATGACGAAGTCTCAGAGAAGCTGCGCCGGAACCTCGACCACCTGGCGACGTCGGCGGACTGCAGGGGAGTCCTCCCAGGCCTGTGGGACCTGGAAAGACTTGACGACCTTGCGGAGCTGCTCGCTCCGCTCACCCAGGACCTGACGTCGGTCGGCAGCCCCAGCGGCCCGACCACATAGGGCGGTCGGGGCTGCCGATGCCGCCCGGTGTCATTGAAGTCCCGGCCCACGCGCCTGGTCGGCGTCGCCTCCCGTCACGGCCGAAGCCCACGGCCGGCTGCTCGGCTCCGACACTCGCAGCTGGCGAAGCAGGCCGCCGTAGTCCTCGTCATCGTCGCCGATGAAGATCGGAAGGGCGCCGTCCACCAACCCGACGCCTTCGACCTTGAGCCCTGAGCTGCGGGCGAGTTTCTGAGCCGGCCTGACCGGATGCAGCCTCGCGCCGAGGGGCCCGCCCGGGCGAATCGTGGCCGCGCGGTACACGGCGCTGTCGAAGGGGCCGAGGTCGCCGGGATCGTATGCGGACGAGATGTAGAGATTGCCCTTCGCATCGATGTCGAGGCCCGAGGCGGGGCGCGCGCCCGGCGGCTGGTCCGCCGTGAAGGACACCGACGTCCATTTCTTGCCGAATGTGATCCTGCCGCTCTCCCGGATCGTCAGGCGGGTCATGTTGATGTTGGTGGTGTCGCTTCCCTGCGCTCGCTCGGCGTACACGAAGTAGTTTCTTCCGTGGACCGTTGCGACGGCGGTGGCCTCGACGTTCACGAGCGGCTCGGGAGTCTCGGGCCATGGCGTCGAACCCGCGATCTCGACGTTGAGTTCCTCGTCCCACCTGGCCAGATAGATGGTGGGGTCGGGGTCGTCGCCGTCGGCGTTGCTCTCCACCAGCAGCGCCTCTTTGCGGTGGGGCACCCGGGCGATGCTCTCGAGGTCGTTCGGAACGCTGGGGAAGTCCACATCGAGCTCATGGACGATGATCCCGTCGGGATCGACGGGGGTCCGCACGATCGAGAGGCGCGGCAGATCACGCTCGGCGTCGTTGTCCCTCGTGTCGTGGCAGACCAGGAAGACCTCCTGGGGCTCCTCACCGCTTCCCGCGGCGAAGGGCCTCGGCTCGGTGTCGAGCCAGGCGATGCCGCTGAACTCGCGCGGCGCCCTGATCTCGCCCCTGCCGGGGGGCGACGAGACGCCGGAGGAGCCTTCGACACCGCATGCGGCGAGCGCGAGAGTGCTCAGCCCGGCGACGGCCGGCAGCAGAAGGCGGGCAAGGAACCTGCGTCGAATCATTCGTCCTCCCATCACACGACGAGCACGGCCGTCGGCCCGCTCCGGACAAGAAACTAGAAGCTGCGATGCGGGACGCCATCCAGGCGCGCGGCCCGGATGATTCAGCGATTCGAAAGCCACCCACTCTCACGGTAATTCATAAGAAATTCAAAGCTTTCCATCCGAGAAAGCGGCTGAGGTCACGGTGCGTCCGGCGTCGGCGCAAGGCCGCACCGGCCCGAGCAGGGTCGTCGAGCGGCGGGATTGTCAGTGGCACACGCGATGCTTGACGGTCCGACACCGTTTCGAGGAGCACTGCGAGATGACCGACCCCGATCCCGCGCCCGTCCCACGTCCCGTTCTCGACGCCGAGCTTGCGGCCGTGCAGGCGTATGTGCGGCTGCTGCGCACCGCCCGTGCCGTTCTGGCGGACCCGCGGCGTTCGCCGTCTGCCGTGCCGCTGCTGTCCGCCCCGCTGGCCGAGGCCGACGAGGCGCTGCGGGCCGCGGGGCTCGCCGGCAATGAGGCGGAGTTCCTCAGACTGGTCGCCGCGCGCTCGGGACCCTCCCGGAGGGAGTAGCTCCGGCGCGCGGCGGCGTATCTCCGCGGGTCCGCCCGGGCCGTCCTGCGCCTGGGCGAGTCAGTCGGCGGCGGCTTCGACGGCGTCGGCGACGCGGGTGAGGAAGCGGGCGTGGGCGCGGGCGCTGACCGGGGCCTCCGGGTTCCACGGCAGCACTTCGGCGTCCGCGCGCAGCCGGCGCCAGCCGTCGGCGGCGGTCGCGTCCAGCTCGCCGGAGGGCGTGGCATTGCACCGTACGTCGGCAAGGACGATCGCGGGGCGGAGCCGGGCCGCCTCGGCCCAGGACACGGTGGCCCAGTTCGCTCCCGCGGCCCCGGGCGGCTCGACCAACTGCACGCCGCCGGCGGTCAGCGCGCGCAGATCGGGCCAGGCGGCCGGACGGGCGATGTGCACCCGGTCGGGCCCGGCCGCCGACAGCGCCGCCACGCGGGGTGGCGAGGGCACGTCCGCCGCCGCGCGCAGCCGGTGGGACGCCGCGTGCGCCCGGCGCTCGGCGGCCGGGTCCCCGGGTGCGCCCAGCGACCGGGCCAGCTCGGCGAACCGCGCCCGCAGCGCGGCGAGATCACGGGCCCGTGCGACGTCCAGCACGATGAGCGGCACCTGCTCCTCAAGGTGCTTGGCGGTCTCCGGGTCGAGGCCGTAGACCTGTCCGGAGCCATAGCTGACCGCGACGGCGAGGTCCGGCGCGGAGCCGAGGAGGGAGTCCAGGTCCACCCTGCCGCCCGCGCCCAGGTACTCGACGGAGTCGAGGGGCAGTTCGCCCGCCTTCGCCGGGTCGGGCTCTGGTCCGTCGTGGTATGAGCCGAACACTCCGCAGACGCGTATGCCGTGGTCCCACAGGGTCGCACCGGCCTGGATGTACGCGATCACCTTGGAGGGCCGGGCGGCTGCGGCCGCCAACTGCCCCCGGTCGTCCGAAAACCGCCATGCCCTCTGTTGCGCCACGTCGCACGCCCCTTGCCGCCTTGTCCGGGTGCTCCCCCCGAGGAGCCGTACATCCGTACCTGCCCAGCGGTGCGCTGCGCCATCCCCGGCGTGCCTGATCGACCGTTGAACACCACGCGCGTCCCATCCGTACCTGAGGCTGCGCGCCGTGCCAGCCGCAACAACAGACCAGCTCCCGACGACATGTTGGAACCGCTCACTGCCGAACCGGGAGGCACCATGCATTCAAACCGACGTTCCGTACGAGGTGGCATCTCCAGAAAGCTGATTGCGATGATCTCTGCCGCGGTCGCGGCGATCGCCGTGGTCCTGGTCGCCATTCAGAGCAGCAGCGGCGAGGCCACCGCCGGCTCGGCGACCGCCGACACGGCGGGCGCCCCGCACAACGGCGGGCATTCCCTGGGAGGCGCCGCCGGCCCGGCGGGGTCCTCGGGGAAGACCGAGGCCGGCCCGCAGATCGTCACCGACGTGGACCGGACCTTCCTGGTCAAGGTGCGCCAGGCCGGCCTGTGGGAGATTCCGGCCGGGCGACTTGCACAGACCCACGCCCAGAGCGAGGCCGTCAAGCGCGCCGGGCTCCATCTGATCGACGGGCACAGCAAGCTCGACCAGCTGGTCCGCGAGGATGCGAAGATCCTCGGCGTCGAGATCCCCAATGAGGCCACGCCAGAGCAGCAGGGCTTTGTGAAGCAGATGGAGAACGCCCGCGGCGCGGAGTTCGACCGGCTGTTCGCCAATCTGCTGCGCGCTTCGCACGGCAAGATCTTCGCCACGATCGGCGAGGTCCGTGCCGCGACGCAGAACGACCTGATCCGCCGGCACGCGCGGCAGGCCAACCAGACGGTCCTGGACCACCTCGAGGTGCTCGAGGACACGGGTCTGGTCGACCAGGCGACCTTTGAGGAAGTCGAGGCGGCCGTCAAGCCCAAGTGACCGGCGGACAGCTCCGCCGTATGCCTTCAGCTCGCTTTTGCACTGTGCAATGATGCGGTCAGCGGAAGGCCCGGCGGGCACGTCGGCCCCTGTCCGGGAGCGGCACTGGCACGGTGACGCAGCTCAGCAGCGGGGGCCGGCGGCCCGTCCGGGCCCTCCGCTGCGCCCTTGCCGGCCGGGCCGTGGCGCGGCATACAGCGGCCAGGGACGCAGAGCCCCGGTGACGCAGGCGCCAGGTTTCAGGGCGAGTGACGCAGAGGCGCATCCGCCCAGCCGAGGGGGTGCAGCCCGGCAGCCTCGTCGGGCGCGGAGGGCTCCCCGCCGGCCTCGGTGAACGCCTTCAGCGCGGCGACCATCGCGGACCGCTGCTCCGGCGCGAGCCGCTCCACGATGGCCGCGATCTCCCGACGCCTGCGGGCGGTCACGTCCTCGACGATGCGCCGCCCCTCGGGCGTCAGCCGCAGCACGGTCTCCCGGCGGTTGTCCTGGTTGATCTGCCGGTCGGCGAGACCGGCCGCGATGAGCCGGTCCATCATCCGCATCGCCGTCGACGGGTTGACGCCGAGCCGCTCGGCGAGCACCACCAGCTTGGCGGAGCCCTCCATGGAGAGCACCACCAGCAGGCGGAACTGCGGCAGCGTCACCCGGTCCTCCACCGCGGCGAGCGAGCGGGCGGAGACGGCGACCAGCAGGCGGGAGGCGGTCAGCACCGCCCGGGTCACGGCGTCCACGTCATCCGCACCGGCGGCGCCCTGCGCGTGTTCGGTCATTCCCTCTTTCTACCGCGCACGGGTGACGGAGCGCGCGCCCCTGTCCAGCTGCCGGGCGGCGCGGACAGGAGCTGTGCGGACGCACCCGGCCGGCAGTCGCCTCGGTGGCTCCGACGGCGGCGCCCGACCGCTTCTCGCTGATCGCGGCCGCCACGAGTAGCGCCCCCGGGCGTCCGCGGCCGTCCGCCCCTTCGGCCCAGCTGGCGCAGCAACCAGGCGCATATATGGATCAATAGCTAGAATTTCGGTCATGGGAGAGCGGTCTGTCGCGCCCGGCGCACCCGAGCTCGTCCTGGAAACGGACACGGGCGTCACGGTCATGACCCCCGGCCGGGATTACCACGTAGGACGCGACCCACTGAGCGACATCGTGCTCGACGACGCCCGGGTCTCATGGCACCACGCGGTGATCCGGCCCGTGGACGACCACTGGACGCTCCAGGACGAGGACAGCACCAACGGCACCTACACCGAGGGCCGGCGCGTCCGCGAGTGGGGTGTCGGCCCCGGCAGCGTCATCAGGTTCGGGAACCCCCAGGACGGACCGCGCGCCGTCCTCACGGCCCGCCAGCCGCCTCCGCCGCCCGCGCCCGAGCGGCCCTCCGCCGTGTCCGCGCCTTCCTCGACCGGCACCTTCCGGCAGCCCACGACGGTACGGCCGCTGCCGGTCCGCACCGTGCGCATCGGCCGCGCCGCGGACAACGACCTCGTCATCGACGATCTGGTCGTCTCCCGACGCCATGCCGAGCTACGTGCCCACCCGGACGGCAGCTACGAGATCGTCGACCTCGGCAGCCACAACGGCACCTATCTCAACGGGCAGCCCGTGGAGCGCGCTCCGGTCTCCCCCGGCGACATCGTGGGCGTCGGCCACAGCGCGTTCAGCCTCGTCGGCGATCAGCTACAGGAGTACGTGGACACCGGCGAGATCTCCCTGGAGGTGCAGGAGCTCGCCGTCGCGGTCGACCGCGGCCGCAAGGTGCTCCTCGACCATGTGTCCTTCCCGGTGGCCGAGCGGTGTCTGCTCGCCGTGGTCGGCCCGAGCGGCTCGGGCAAGTCCACCCTGCTCAACGCGCTGACCGGGCTGCGGCCCGCGGACCACGGCACCGTCCTGTACGACGGCCGCGACCTCTACCGCGACTACGCCGAGCTGCGCCAGCGCATCGGGCTGGTTCCGCAGGACGACATCCTGCACGCACAGCTGACCGTGCGCCGTGCCCTGGATTACGCGGCCGAGCTGCGGTTCCCCCAGGACACCGCGCGGGCCGAGCGCCGCGACCGGGTCGCCGAGGTGATGCGCGAGCTGGGCCTGGAACAACGCGCTGACCTGCCGATCCACCGGCTGTCCGGCGGGCAGCGCAAGCGGGTCAGCGTGGCGCTCGAACTGCTGACCAAGCCGTCGCTGCTCTTCCTCGACGAGCCCACATCCGGGCTCGACCCCGGCATGGACCGGTCCGTGATGCATATGCTCCGCACCCTGGCCGACGACGGGCGCACCGTCATCGTCGTCACCCACAGCGTGCTGAGCCTCGATGTGTGCGACCGGCTGCTGGTCCTCGCCCCCGGGGGCCGGATCGCCTACTACGGACCCCCGGACGACACCCTGCCGTTCTTCGGGTTCGGCCAGTGGCCCGAGGCGTTCGAGGCGTTCGAGGCGGACCAGGCGCGCGACTGGGCGGGGGAGTACCGGACCTCCCCGTTCCATCTGCGGTACGTCGCGAACTCCACGGCCCAGCCGCAGCTGCCCGAGGCGGCGGCCCCGCCCGCGGCCCCCGCGCCGCCGCCCCGGCCCCGTACCCGGCGCGCTCAGCTCGGCACGCTGGTACGCCGGTACGCGGCCGCCCTGAGCGCCGACCGCACCTTCCTGGCCATCATGATCGCGCTGCCGTTTGTGATGGGCGCGATGGCGCGGGCGCTGGCCGGCAGCGAGCTGACGCAGGAGACCGCGATGAACGCCCTGCTCATCCTGTGTGTGGGCGGGGTGCTGACGGGCGCGGCCAACGCCGTGCGGGAGCTGGTCAAGGAGCGGGCGATCTACCGGCGGGAGCGGGCCGTGGGGCTGTCCAGATCCGCGTACCTGCTGTCGAAGGTCGTGGTGCTCGGCACCGTGACCGTGCTGCAGGCGGTCGTGCTGACCCTGGTGGCACTGGCCGGCGTCGACCTCAACGCGCCGGGCGGCGAGGGTGTGCTGATGCCGCCGCTGCTGGAGATCACGCTGGCGGTGGCGCTGCTGTCGTTCACCGCCATGACGCTCGGGCTGCTGATCTCCGCGCTGGTGCGCAAGGAGGAGGTCACCATGCCGCTGCTGGTGCTCCTCGCGATCGTCCAGGTGGTGTTCTGCGGGGCGCTGCTGAGCGTGGACGGGGTGCCGGTGCTTCAGCAGCTGTCCTGGCTGGTTCCGGCACGGTGGGCGCTGGCGGCGATGGCCGGCACCGTCGACCTGGCCCGCATCGTCCCCGGCGAACGCACAGCGGATCCGCTGTTCGAGCACTCGGCAGGCGTCTGGCTGCTGGACATGGGGGTGCTGGCCGGACTCTCCGTGGCGTTCTGCTTCGTCGTGTCGAGGCTGCTGCGGCGGCAGGAACCGGCGATCATGCGGAAGTAGCGGAAGTGGGTGAAGCAGAGCAAAGGGGACCGGCGGACGGAGGGAGCATGGCGATGACGGTGCAGGACTTCCGCCCGACGCATGTGATCCCGCAGGGCGGGCTGCCGTCCTTCGAGATGCCGGACGTCTCCCGCACGTCCGCCCCGCTCGACCCGCTTCTGCCGGTGCAGCTCCTCGACCGGCGCGGCGACTGGGGGCAGGTCCTCTGCGCCAACGGCTGGTCGACGTGGGTCGACGCCAGGCTGCTGGTTTCCGTGCCGCGGGACCCCCCGCCGCCGGGCCTGCCGCTCGCCCGCACGGCGGATCCCCGGCCCCTCCTCGCGCGCGTCGAGGAGACGCTGCGGCAGTACCGCGGCGCGGTGCTGGACCTGGCGGAGGGGCGCACGGACGGGGAGGGGTTCCGGGGCCGTACACGGGGGCTGCGGGTGGGGGCGGTCGTGGACGGCGAGTCGGTCTGGCTGTACGACGCCGAGCATGAGCGCTGGGTCTACGGCGACGGGGCGGCCCTCACCGCCTTCGCCGCCTCCGAGCCGCCTGCCGCCGCGGAACCGGAGGCCCCGGGCGCCGGAGCTCCCGGTCCCGGCCCAGAAGCTCCCGGTCCCGGGCCAGAAGCAGCCGGTCCAGGCCCAGAAGCACCCGGTCCAGGACCGGAAACCCGGCCTTCCGGACCTGACGCCCGGGCTCCCGAGGCTCCCGCCCCCGCAGCTCCCGGCGAGAAAAGCGGCACGCCGGCCCGCTCCCCCGAGGGGCACGAGCCCACCCGGGTGGTGTCCCGTGACGGTCGGCCCGACGGCGGCGGATCGGAGTGAACGGCATGGCGCACGCCGCGGCCGGGCGGCCCTCGGACCTGGTGGGCCGCCGGATCGCCGGCTACCTCGTGGAACGCGAGATCGGCCGCGGGGGCATGGCCGTGGTCTACCGGGCCCGCGACCTGCGCCTCGACCGCGTCGTCGCGCTCAAACTGCTGGCGCCCGAACTGGCCCGCAACGACACCTTCCGCAAGCGGTTCACGCATGAGTCGCGGGTGGCCGCCGCGATCGACCATCCGCACATCGTCCCGGTCTTCGAGGCCGGGGAGACGGAGGGCATCCTCTACATCGCGATGCGGTACGTGTCCGGTCAGGATCTGCGCGCCCTGCTGGACCGCCAGGGGCCGCTGCCCGCCGCCACAGCGATCAGGATCGCCGCGCAGGTGGCCTCGGCGCTGGACGCCGCGCACGCGCACGACCTGGTGCACCGGGATGTGAAGCCGGGCAACATCCTGATCGCCGCCGGCACGGACCGCGACCATCCGGAGCATGTCTATCTGACCGACTTCGGGCTGACGAAGAAGTCCCTGTCGCTCACCGGCTTCACCACCGTGGGCCAGTTCGTGGGGACGCTGGACTATGTGGCGCCCGAGCAGATCTCCGGGCGGCCGGTGGACGGCCGCTGCGACGTCTACAGCCTGGGCTGTGTGGTGTACGAGACCCTGGCCGGGGTGCCGCCGTTCCAGCGGGACGACGATCTGGCGCTGCTGTGGGCCCATCAGTACGACCCGCCGCCGCCGTTGACCGGGCAGCGGTCCGATCTGCCCCGGGAGGTCGACGCGGTGCTGGAGCGCGCGCTCGCCAAGACGCCCGACGAGCGGTACGCGTCGTGCCTGGAGTTCGCCGGTGAGCTGCGCGCCGCGGTGGTCCGCGCCGCACCGGCCGGCGGTCAGGAGGGGCACCCGCCGACCCGGGTGGACGTCCATGCCGGCGGTGGGCCGGAGGGGGCGGCGGTGAGTCCGCCGCCGGGGCCGCCGCGGTGGGCGCGGCCGGTGTTCGGCCCGGACGCGGCCTGACCCTCGCCTTCGCGAGGCTCCGCCCCGGGCCCTGCTCTCTCCGGGGCTCCGCCCCAGAGGGCTCCGCCCCGGAAGGGCGCGCCTCGATCGCGGGCGAGGCTTGATCGGTCCTCAGCGGCGCGCGGGCGCCTCGCCGCGGCGGTGGACCGGCCGGGCGAGCAGGCCGCCGAGGAAGCCGGCGACCAACCCCCACGCCGCCGCGAGCCCGAGCGCGGTCCACAGCCGGGGGCGCAGGATCACCTCGCCGCCGAGTGCGCCTCCGAGGTCCCCGATGCCCAGCAGCGACAGGCCGTAGTGCGCTGAGACGCGGGCGATCAGACAGATCGTCAGCACGGTGAGGACCAGGGCGACGGCCAGATGCACGGCGTGCTGCCACAGCCGCATCCGCGCGGGTGAGCGGACGGCCATCACCACGGCCGCGGCGAGCAGCAGCACCGCGGCGGCGGGGATCAGCCACCAGACGCGGCCGTCGTATTCGGCGAGCGTGCCGACGTTGAGCTCGGACAGCTCGGGGGTCTCGGTGCGCAGCACCTGGTCCAGCACCTCCGGCATGGGCAGTCCGAACGGACCCTCCACCCGGCCCTCCCAGGTCGCGCCGAGTCCCAGCGTAAAGCTCAGCCACACCAGGTTCGGCAGCCCCAGCAGGATCACGGCGAACGTCTCGGCCGTGTGGCCGCGGGTCGCGGCCACGACGAAGCCGGTGATCAGCCCGGCGGCCACACAGGCGAGGAGCAGCACGACCATGGCGAAGGCGGCCGGGCGCACGGTCTCTTGAAAGCGCACCAGGCGGGCCGGGAGCGGGGCTCTGCGGGAGACGAGCAGGGCGAGGGCCAGCACGCCCGCCAGCCAGAGCAGCCCGTAGACGAGAGTGAGGGCGTACGACGCGCGGAATCCGACCGTGGGGGTCACGTCGAAGAGGTCCGTGATCCCGGTCGGGTCGTCTACGGGGATCACGAAGGTGTACCGGGCGGCGGCGCACAGCCCGATGAGGGCGAGGACCCACAGTGCGGCGAGCCGCGCCGCCCATGAGGCGAGTTCGGCGGCGCCCGCGACCGCCCGGTGCCGCAGTGGCCGGAGAAAGCCGGCCGCGACGACCAGGGCGCCGACGAGGGTGACGGAGAGCGGCAGCGCGGTGAGGTCCGCCCGGGTCTCGGCGATGGCTCCGGCCTCCCCGGCGAATGCGACGTCGCCGCCGACGGCCATCACGAGGACGGCGGCGACGACCCGCCAGAAGGCGTTGCCCGGAAGGTCCGTCGCGCCCGCCGCCCACAGCCCGAGGCCTGCGGTGACGCCCATCGCGACCAGCCCTGCGAGCACTGCGGCGAGCGCCTGCGGCCAGCCGTGGGCGGCACGGCCGGCGCCGCTGCGGTCCCGGGTCTGCTGCGCGCTCACGCTGCCACGCTATGCAGCGGCGGACGGTTGCGCCTGTCGGGCTGGGCCGACCGCGTCAGCTTGCGGGGTCCGTGACGGACAGGCACACAATAGGCAGACACATAAGAAGTCTTATGTTTCCTCTTATGCACTGTTTCATCCAGCCTGTTCGGCACTGCCACGTCGGGAGAAGAGGCCCGTGAGTTCCCAGCCGCCGTCATCCGACCGTCCCACCGGTCCCCCGTCAGGCCCTCTCTCGGGCCCCTCCCAGGAAGGGCCCACACAGCAGAGCCCCACGCCTCCGCCGGCCTCGACGCCGCCTGAGCCGCCCGGCGGGCCGGGCGAGGGCGGACCCGGCGGAGGCGGGGGCGGGGGCGAGGGCGGGGGCGAGGGCGGCGGTCCTGCCGGGGGCCCCGGAAAGGGGCCGGGGCGTCCCTGGTGGCGGTCCGTTCCGATCGTGGCGGGCATCGCGGCTGCCGTGGTGGTGGCGGCGGTGCTGGCCGTCGTCCTCTCAGCCGGGGGCGGCGACGCGGAGGACGAGGTGTTCCTGCAGGCGGCCGGCTCGACCGGCCCCGACCCGTTCACCGAGTCCTCGGCCGAGGCGTCCCCGTCCGCTCCCCCGCCGCCCTCGCCCGCCTCTCCGGAGGAGGACGACGGCCGGGTGACGCGTACGGTGGACGGCTCGGAGCCCGGCCTGTACGGCGGGACGCGCAATGTGCCCAGCTGCGATGTGGAGCAGCAGATCCGGTATCTGACGGACCAACCGGACAAGAACCAGGCGTTCGCTTCGGTGCTGGACATCCAGCCGGACGCCGTCCCCGACTATCTGCGCTCGCTCACCCCCGTACAGCTGCGGGCGGACACCCGGGTGACCAACCACGGCTACAAGGACGGCGAGGCCACCAGCTATCAGGCGGTGCTCCAAGCGGGCACCGCAGTCCTGGTCGACGACCGCGGGGTGCCCCGGGTGCGGTGCGCCTGCGGCAACCCGCTGACCCCGCCGCAGGCGCTGCAGGGCTCCGTGCAGCGCAGGGGTGACTCCTGGCCCGGGTACAGCCCGTCGAACACCGTGGCGGTCACGCCGTCGACGACGGTGGTGAACGTCTTCATCCTCTTCGACTTCGAGAACGGCGAGTGGTTCGCCCGCGACAAGGGCGACACGGGCGAGAAGGACAGGCCGACCACACCGCCGTCTCCGGACGAGTCCCCCTCTCCGACCGATTCGCCGACCTCCCCGACGCCGACGGACTCGCCTACCGGATCGCCGACCGAGACACCGGCCACCGAGACGCCGGGGACCGAGACGCCGGCGACCGAGACGCCCGTCGAACCCACCGAGGACGTCGGCCCGACGGACGGGACCGGCACGTACGGGCCCCCGGCGGCGTCGCCCGACGGCGCGGCACGCACCTCTGCGGCCTCGTACGGCCTGCCCGTCCCGCCGAGCGTCTGAGCACCCCGCGAGGAGTGCGGCGATCGGCCGTCGAGCGGGTGCGGCGCATCGCGGCCCGTCGCGCCCACGCGGCGGAGCCGCATGTCCGCACGGCCCTGCGCCTCTTCGGAGTGCCGCCGAGGCACGCGGGACGTCACCGGACCCGCTCAGCCGGGCGACTCCTGCGGCTCGCCTTCGGCGGTCCGGGGTTCGAGGGGGCTGGTCGCCGGGCCCTGGAGCACCGTGCCGTCGACGGCGAAGCGAGAGCCGTGGCAGGGGCACTCCCAGGTGCGTTCCAGGTCGTTGAACTGCACCAGACAGCCCTCGTGGGTGCAGCGTGCGGAGACGGCCGAGGCCCGGCCCGTCTCGTCGCGGTAGACGGCGCAGCGCCTGCGGCCGGCGCCGAGGCGCACGATCTCGCCGGTGCCGGGCGGCACCGCGTCGGCCGACTCGACGTGCCCGGCGCGCAGCCGGTCGCCCGCGTAGTGGCGCGCGACGGCCTTCTGGAACCGGGCGATCTGTGCCGTCTCCCGTATGTGCGGCAGTCTGCGCGGGTCGAACAGCTCGGTCCAGGCGGGGCGGGGCCGGCCCGCGACATGGGCGGCGATCAGCTTCCCGGCCGCCACGCCGTTGCTCATGCCCCAGCCGCCGAAGCCCGTGGCCACGTAGACGTGCTGGGTGCCGGGGTGGATGTGGCCGACGTACGGCAGATGGTCGCTGGAGTCGTTGTCCTGCGCCGCCCAGCGGTAGACGCGCTCCGCGTCGGCGAAGCCCGGCAGGCGTCCGCTCGCCCAGGCGTCGAGGCGGGCCAGCCGCGCCTGCACACCGCCCTCGCCGGGTTCGAAGGACTCACCGGTGACGATCAGCAGCCGCCGCCGGTCGTCGTAAGGGGCGCTGCGCAGTGAGCGGACCCGGTCCTCGGGGCTGAAGTACATGCCCGTGGGGGCCTCGGACGCGGGGACGGGCGCGGCGATGACCAGTTCCCTGCGGGGCTTGAGGCGGGTGCCCAGCAGGGAGCGGTCGAAGGCCGGATAGCCGACGGCGACGACCGCGTCGCGGGCCTCCACGTGCGCCCCGCCGCCGGTGGTGAGCCGGCATCGGCGGCCGTCGTGAAGGGCGGTGACGCGGGTCCGTTCATGGATGCGGGCGCCCTCCTCGGCGGTCCGCTCGGCCAGGGCGAGCAGAAACGCCCGCGGATGGAACTGGAGCTGGCCTTCCGTGCGCACGGCCGCCGCGACGGGGAACGGCAGTTCGGTCTCGGCGGTGAGGGTGACGTCGAGCCCGGCCTTCGCGGCCGCCTCCGCCTCGGCGGCGATCTGCCGCTCGCGCTCCCGGTCCACGGCGAACGTGTGGGCGGGGACGCGCTCCAGCTGTGCGTCGATGTGGAGCCGCCGGCACAGCGCGGCGGTGTGGTCGAGCGCGTCCTCCTGCGCCAGGGCGTACAGCTCGCCGGGCCCTGGTCCGTGCTCGGCTTCGATGCGGGAGTAGGCGAGGCCGTGCAGCGAGGTCAGCTTGGCCGTGGTGTGCCCGCTGACGCCGGAGGCGATGCGGTCCGCCTCCAGGACGACGACGTCCAGACCGGCGCCGGTCAGCTCCCAGGCCGTGCACAGCCCGGCGATGCCCGCGCCGATCACGGCGACGTCCGCGGTGGTGTCCGCGGAGAGCGGCGGATACTCCGTCGTGGGGGTGTCGGTCATCCAGTACGACGTGTCGAGTACGTGCCGTTCCTCCGCCATATCATGCAGTTTTCCCGTTCTCCGCGGCGGATAACGGGGGCGTCCCGGCGGCGGCCCCGGGAGAGTGTCACCGGGCGGTGGTCAGTCGTGCGGGACGACGGCGACCGGGCAGGGGGCCAGATGCAGGGCGGCGTGGGCCACCGATCCGATGCGGCCGCCGACGGGTGAGCGGCGGACCCGCCGGCCCACGACGGCGAGCCGGGCTCCGGCGCAGGCCGTGAGGAGCACCTCGGCCGCGCTGCCCATCTCGACGTGCTCGACCGTGGGAACCTCGGGGAAGCGCTTGCGCCAGGGGGCCAGCGCCTCGGCCAGTCTGCGCCGCTCCAGCGCCACCAGGCCGCCGGCCTCGTCGGCGGCGCGCAGCGCGTCGGCGCCGAGGCCGAGGACCGGCGGCAGCGCCCAGGCCCGTACGGCCCGTACGGTCGCGCCGCGGGCCGCAGCGGTCTCGAAGGCGAAGCGCAGCACGGAGGCGCTGTCCTCCGGCGTTCCCTGCTGTCCCACGGTGACCGGCCCGCCCGCCGGCAGGCCCGGCTCGTCCGGGGGGCCGCTCTGGCCCGCGCGGACGGCGACGACGGGGCGTTTCGCCGAGGCGATCACCTGCTGCCCGTACGAGCCGACCAGGAAGCCGACGAGCGCGCCGTGGCCGCGGGAGCCGATCACCAGCATCTCGGACTCCTCGGCCGCCGCGAGCAGCGCGGCGACGGCCGTGTCGGAGACCACCCGGGCGGAGACGGAGAGCTCGGGCCGGCGGGCCCGCACCCGGGTCTCCGCGTCGGTGACGACGCCCTGGGCCCACCGGGCCTGGGCATCCCGGTCCTGGGCGATCGGCAGGTCCAGCGGCTGCCAGAGCCAGGCGTGCAGCAGGCGCAGCGGCAGCCCGCGGCGCGCTGCCTCGTCGGCGGCCCAGTCGGCCGCGTCCAGGCTCTCGTCGGATCCGTCGACCCCCGCGGTGATCGGGCGCGCCATCTGTGCCTCCGTCGCATGGCTCGGCCGGCTGTTCCGGGATCTCAGCCGTTCCAGGATTTCAGCTCCTGGCGTCGTCCGCCCGTCCGCCGCAGGCCTGCGCCGCGCCGCAGGTGGCCAGGGAGCACCAGCGGCGCCGGCCTCCGGTGTCGAGGAACAGCCAGCCCGGCCTTGTTCCCGGCGTTCTCCGTGTCGTCGTCGGCGCACTCGCGGCCGTCGTCCTGGGTTCCGCCCCGGCGGCCGCAGGCCCGGCGGCCGCCGGGGCGGCCGCGGGCGGGTGGGAGCCCGCGCCGTCCGCGCCGTGGGACGTCCCCGCAGGAGCGCGCTGCGACTTCCCGGTCCACGGCGAGCCCGTTGTGGACGAGGTCGAGCGACTGGTGCTGGCCAGGCACCCGGACGGGTCGCCGAAGCATGTCGCCTACCGGGGCGAGCTCGTCGTCCGGGTGGTGAACGCCGATACGGGAGCGTCCTACGACGCGGACGCGAGCGGCACGGCCGTCGTCGAACACCGCGCGGACGGCTCGCAGTCGTGGACGGTTTTCGGCCCGGTGCTGGTAGGCGTCGGCGAAGGCGGCGGCAATCTCGCCCGCGGGCTGTACCTCGTCGACGGGGTCTTCATGCTTGAGATCAGCCGGACCGGATACAAGACGGTGACCATGGTGTACGGCGATCGGGACGATCTCTGCGCCCGGATCGACTGACCCGGAGCGGCTGTTTCCGGCCTGTCCCGGTGTGTGCGGGGGCGGGCGCACGGCAGACTTCCCCTGCTGCCGAGGCGCCCGTCCCCGCTTCCCCGCGTCCCCCGTTCCCCGTCGCGGTCTTCGCAAGCCCCGTCCGTCCCCGCCTCCGCGAACGCCGCGCCGGGCGCAGCAATCGAGCCACTTTGCCTCGCCGTAGCCCGAACGGCGAGGCGCGGCGCGCCGGTGCGGTGTACTGATGTCGATGACGCTAGCGGGCGCGGCCGGAAGGCTGTACCGCCAGTTCAGGGGGGTTGCATCGAGGGGGTGCAGCAGGCAGGTCGCTTCAGGGGAGTGGGGCATGCGTCGCCGAGGAGGCGTGCGGTGAAGCTGGGCTCGGGACTTCAGCGGGCTCAGGCGTTTCTGATCGTGGCCACGGCCTTGTACCGGGCGAGCCATCTGATGGTGGGACTGGTCGCCGTGGTGCAGCACCACCGGCACCGCCCGGTGTCCTGGGCGGTGCTCGCCGCGGCGGTGGCGTGCAGTGTGCTCGTCTACGGCACGGCTCGCGCCCGCGGTTGGTTCAACGGCAGGACGGTCTGGGCCGACGTCCTGGTGACCGGCTGCGCACTGCCGTTCGCGGCCTATCTGTGGGGCGGCGCGCACGAGGCCCCCGCCATCGCCTGGGTGATGGTGCTCGGCGGATCGTCGTCCGCGCCGGCCGCGGTGGTGCTGGACCGGGCGCAGGCCGTACTGGCGGTGGCGCTCGTCGCGGTGACGCACGCGCTGGGGTACAGCCTGGTCGGCGCGGCCATGGCGGTGACCGCCGGGCATCTCAACTCGGTCGTCTCGTCGGCGGTTCTGGGGTGGGTCTTCTGGTGGTACCTGCGGCGGCAGGGCACGCTGCTGGACACCGCGAACGAGAAGGCCAAGGAGGCGGAGGCGCAGCGCGCCCGGTACGCGGAGCGCATCGTGCACCACCGGGCGCTGCACGACACGGTGTTGGCCACCCTGACGGCGATCGCGGGCGGCGGGGTGGACGCCAACTCCGAGCAGGTGCGGTCCCGCTGCGCCCGCGAGGCGGCCTATCTGCGCCGGCTGATCCAGCAGTCGGCGGACGCGGACGCCTATCCGGAGGCGGGTGCGGCGCTGGAGGAGGCGGTGCGGGCGGCCGAGTGCCTGGGGCTTTCGGTGAGCGCGCAGTACGGGGAGGTGCCGTCGGTTCCCCCGGAGGTTGCCGCCGAGGTGGCGGCGGCGGTCACCGAGGCGCTGAACAACGTGCTGCGCCACGCGGGCACCGGCCGGGCGTATCTCACGGCGACCGGGCGGGACGGCCGGCTGGTGGTGACCGTGGTGGACCGCGGGAAGGGCTTTGACCCGGAGCTCGTCGCGGGCGGTCTGGGGCTGCGGAGTTCGGTGCACGAGCGGATGCGGGGCATCGGCGGCGCGGCCGAGGTGGAGAGCGTCCCCGGTGAGGGGGCCCGGGTGGAACTGAGCTGGCCGGCGTGATCACGATCGCGGTGGTCGATGACGACCGCATGCTGCTGGAGGGGCTGCGGTCCTGGATGCGGGATGTGCCGGGGGTGCGGCTGGCGGCCGCCGCGGCCACGGTGGACGAACTGCTCGGGCAGCACACGGCGGGTGCGGGCGGCGCCGAGGCGGGCGGCGCCGGTGCGAGGGGCGCCGGTGCTGGGGGCGCCGGTGCTGCCCGCGCTGCTGCGGACGGCGCGGGCACGGCGGACGCGGCTGCGGACGGGGAAGGCGACGGCGACGCCTTCGACGTCGTACTGCTGGATCTGGTGCTGCGGGACGGCTCGCAGCCGCCGGAGAACATCCGCCGGCTGCGGGCGGCGGGCAGCCGGGTGCTGATCATCAGCACGGTGGCCGACCGCGGCCGGATCGTCGCGGCGATCGCGGCCGGGGCCGACGGCTATCTCACCAAGGACCACGATCTGGATACCCTGGTGACAGCCCTTCAGGACGTGGCCGCGGGGCGCTCGGCGCACTCCCCCGAGCTGGCCTTCGCTCTGGCCCACGATCAGCGCCCCGACCGCCCGCGGCTGTCGCCGAAGGAGCTCCAGGTGCTGCTCGACTACGCGTCCGGCCTGACGCTCAAGTCGACGGCCCGGCGTGCGGGGATCACCGCGAACACGGCCAAGTACTACCTGGATCGGGTCAAGGACAAGTACCAGCAGGCGGGCCGCCCGGCCTATACGAAGATCGACCTCGCGCTGCGCGTCCGGGAGGACGGCCTGGACGCCTCCTGAGGGCCCGCGTCCGGCCGGGACCGCGCGGCGACGGATGCCGCCCGACGCGTTGTCAGTGCCTGCGGCTAGCTTGCTCTCGTATGTCGCCCGGACGGCTGTTTCCGGCCGGGCGCGTGCGGCCGCTCTGCGCGGCCGCACGGTGTGCAGTCGCAGTGTGTGTGGAGGGAAGGACAGCGCGTGGGCTGGGTGTCGGCTTCAGACGGCTATGAAATCTCCCTGGTGGGCGGTCGGGTGACGGCCCGGTCGGCGTCCGGGCGGGTGCTGAAGACACTGCCGAAGGCGGTGCGCCGGCATCCCGGGACCGAGCGGCTGCGGCGGCTGTCCGAGTGGCTGGAACGGCACGCCGCCGACTGCCGGGCCCGGGTGGACTCCTGGATGATGTCCTCGCTCCCGGTGCCCACGGCCCTGCTGGTCCGCGTCTGGCCCGACGAGGCATGGCAGTCGGTGCTGCGCGACCTGGTCGTGGTCGGCTGCGACGAGGAGACGGGCTTCCTGCGCGACGTCACCGACGGCGGGGAACTGCGCCTGGTGGACCTGGACGGGGAGACCGTCCGCATCTCCCCGCGGACCGTCCGCCTGCCGCACCCGGTGCTGCTGCCCGATCTTCAGGAGCTGCGGGAGTTCGCGGCCGAACTGGGCGTCACCCAGGGCGTGGAGCAGATCCACCGCGCCACCTGGCTCAAGCCCGACGACGCGGCGGGGCAGACGACGGAGCAGAAGCGGTACGCGGGGGCGGCGTACCCCTCCCGGTTCGCCCTGACCGCCCGCGCGGCCTCGCTGGGATACCGGGTCTCCGGCGCCCATGCCACCTGCCCGGTGACGGAAGGGGGCCGCACTGCCGTGGCGACGGTGTGGACGGGCGAGCCGTACTACGACGACTACGAGCCGGAGACGGGGCCGGTCGAGTGGCAGGACGCCGAGGGGTACCGGCTGCGCCCTGGGGACGTCGGCCCCATCGCCTGGTCGGAGGGCATGCGCATGGCCGCGGCGCTGTACGCGGGCCGCACCGTCGAGGAAGGAAGCAACCGATGAGCCAGACGCTCGAGACCGGCGGGACCGGCGGGACCGGCGGGACGGAGCCGCAGACCTCGGCGGAGGAGCTGCTCGCGGCGGGCGCCGTGCTGCCTGCCGGCGAGGCGGCGGGCGAGCGCGCCGTCCCGCTGACCGCACGCGGCTACCGGCACCCTGCGCTGGCCGAGCGGGTGGTCGTGCGGCTGGTCCCGGAGGAACTGGGCGAGGCGGAGGACCTGGCCGCCGGCTACCTCGGTCTGGAGCGGGACGGCGAGGCGGCCGAGGTGGGCGTCGGGCTGCGCCGCCCGCTCGGCTTCCCCGAGTGGGTGCTGGTCCACCACCCCGAGGACGGGCGCGACGCGCTGGACCTGGTTCCGGAGCTGGAGCGGCTGGCCCAGCAGGCCGGTTCCAAGCCGAAGCTCGCCCTCAAGGCGTGTCAGGAGCTCGCCGGGAGGCTCGACTCCGCCAAGCCGCATATGCTGCCCGTCTTCTGCGAGCAGGCCGGACGGATCTTCCTCTCCGTGGACCAGCCCGGTTACGCGGCACAGCTGTTCGCACGGGCCCGGCAGGCGGAGGCCGCCCATGGACTGCCCGTCGACGAGGAGCGGCTCGACTCCGTCTTCCTGGAGTTCGCCGTCGCCGGGGCGATCCCGGTCAAGGCCCTTGCCGGGTATGCGAGGGAGCTGTCGGCGCGGGTGGAGGCCGGGGAGGCGCTGCGACGCTTCATCCGGCTGTGCGTGCGGCGCACCGCGCACGGCATGACGCCGTCGCCGACGATGAGCGTCGAACTGCGGCGGCTGGCCAAGGCGGCGGGCGAGGACCCGCAGCAGGCTGAGCGGGCGTTCACGGCGGACCTGTTCGCGCTGCCCGCCACGCTCCGGGCGGCGGCCGGCTGGTGGAAGAAGCACCGCAAGGCGCTGGCGCAGCTGGGCCGCGAGGACGCCACGGTCCGCCGCCGGCTCCTCGATGTGACGCCGGAGGGCGACGATCCCGAGCTGCCCGGGGTGTGGCTGGACATCCTCCAGGAGTCCGGGGCCGCCGCCGCTCTGCACGACCCGGCGCGGCCCGAGGCGGAGCGGCCGGCGGACGACAGCGCGGGGTGGCTGAAGCGCTTCCTCGACTTCCGCGGCTACGGCTACCGGGTGGGCCCGGCGCCCGCCCTGCACGCCCTGCTGGAGCGGATGGCCGAGCGGCTGCTCTCGGAGACGGCGGCCGCGGGGCGGCCGCTGGACGTGCCGGACGACATCGATGTGCTGGATCTGCTGCTGTCGCTCGGCGTGCCGGTCGCGGACCCCGGCGACGGCCGGCTGGCGCTCGGCACCTGGGCGCGCGGCGGGGAGCGGCGCGATCTGCTCGCGCTGGCGGCGGACCCGCGCTTCCGCCCGGCCTTCCGGCGCAGCGCGAACCACCACGCGTCCGACGGGACGGCGCTGCGGACACTGGCCGCCTCCCCCGGCGGGCGGCCGATGCTGGCCGAGTGGGTGGCCGAGGTCGCCGACCGCCCCACGGCCGTCGGGCTGCCGGAGCTTCCTGAGGCGCTGGGCACCCTCACGGGTCTGCCGGGCGAAGTGCTGGCGCTGGCCGAGCGGGAGGTGCGCGGCGTCCTCGGAGCGGACCTGGCCCCGCTCCTCGCCCGCACCCTGCGCGCCGGGATCTTCGACGAACTGGGCTGGCCCGTCTGGGACGAGGCGGTCGCGGACCTGGCGGCCCGCGAGCACGTCGAGAGCCTGTACGTCGCCGACGCCTGGCCGTATCTGATCGTCGCAGGGAAAACGCAGGCGAGGGTCCTCGACGCGGACTCCGCCGTCCTCACGCACGATCTGCGCATCCCCGCCGAGGACCTGCCGCGGAGCGCACCCGGCTGCCACTATGCGGACGGCTCGCTGCTCGTCTACTGGAACTCGCAGGCGCACGACGGCGAGTTGCGCGGCTACTGGCACACCGACGCGGGCCGGCTGCTGCGTCTCGAAGGGCCCGACCGGCGGCGGGGGGCGTCGATGACGTGGTACCGCTGCACCTCCGAGAGCTCCACCCTGCCGCTGCCCGGAGGCGGGCGGACCACGGGGGCGGGGACGCTGCGGTGCGGGGACACTGCGGTGCCCGAGGAGATGCCGCTGATCAGCGACGGCGAGTCGTACTGGGTCTGGCAGGGGCAGGGCGCTTCCCACGGCATGGGCTGGTACACATGGGATCCGCTGAACGAGGAGACGGGCGACCGGGGTGCGCCGCAGTTCCTGGACATGGCCGCGGACCGCCCCCACCGCTCGCACTGGCTGCTGCCGGCCGGCGAGCGCCCTGAAGGGCTGGTCGGCTGGCGGTCCGTCAAGCTGACGGACGGCTCCTGGTACGGCGAGGACGCCTCCGGACGCTCCGTCACCGTTCCGGCCGCCGCGGGACGTCCCGGAGCCGCGCTGGTCTTCCCGGGCGACGACCGGCCGCGGGCGGTGCTGATCGACTCCTACCGCGTCCGACTGGTCGGGCCGGACGGCCGGATCAGCGCCGTGGCCGACACCGACGAGGCGCCGGGCGACTTCGCGGCGGGCACGGCGCTGCTGCCGCCGCCGCGCCACTGGCACCGGTTGCGTCCCCGCGACCCCCACGGGTCGGCGGCGCTGCGCGCCATCGGCCGGGAGACCGCCGCGGAGCTGCTGAAGGCCGGGGCCGCTGCCGCGGCGAAGGACGGCGAGGGCTCCGGCTCGGACGACGCCCTCCTCGCCTCGGTCGGCGCGCTGCTGCCCCAGATCGGCCACCCGGCGCTGGCAGCGGGTGTGGCGGGCGTCGTCCGCTGTGCGGCCCGGCAGCAGCGGGTTCTGGAGAAGACCTCCGCCCGCCTGGAGGCGGCGCTGAACAAGCGCCCGGAGAAGCTCGCGGGCCCCTCGGACCAGGAGGTGTGCAACGCGCTCGACGGACTGGGGATATGCGGCTGCTACGGCCCCTCGGCGCACCGGGGGGACCATGGCGTCGCCGGGTTCCTGCACACGGTCCTCGCGCCCGGGCATGCGGAGGCCGCGCCGCAGGGGGCCACCCATCGCGACGGTCCCCCGCTGCCGTACAGCCGGCTCCCGCTTCCGAAGCTGCTGCAGTGGACCGAGGCCGTGGCCTGCCGTGCGCTGACGGCCGTCACCCCGGACGAGCAGCGGCGGCCGCTGGGAGAACTGCTGGAGCTGGCGGCGGCGGCCGGGATCGGCGCGGCGGGCGGCTCACCGCAGTGGCGACGGCTCACCCTCGGCCTCGGCGAGGGGGCTGGGGGCGAGCGGATCACCGCGCCGCAGGACGGCGCCCGCCGGCTGCCGCTGGGCGACGGGGCCGTCCTCGCGGTGCTCGGCGAGTCCGTCGGCTTCGGGGACGTGCAGTGCACCGTGCTGTGCCACGATCCGTCCGGCCGGTTCCCGATACCCGCCGCATACGAGGTGCGCGGCTCGGAGCCGCTCGGCCCGGGGTGGCGGGAGCACGGGCTGGAGGCCTTTCTGAAGCTGCTGGCCGAGCGGGGTCCCGCGCCCTGGTTCCCCGCGGCGGCCGACGAGTTCGCCCGTCTCACCGGAGTCACCCGGACCACGGCCCGCCTGGTCGTCGCCGGTCTGCCCGGAGTGGACGTCCCGGGGCGGGACTTCCTGCCCCGGGAGGTGCGCACCGTGCTGGACGTGTCGGTCGGCGAGGCCGCCTTCGCACGCGAGGAACTGCGCGGGCTGACCGGCGGTGTGCGGCGCGGGCTCGTCGCCGCCCTGCTGCCGGAGCAGCCGGAACGGCTGTGGACGCACGGACCCGACGCCGCGGCGGCCGCGGCCGTGTGGAACGCCGAGGTGGGCCGCAGGGCGGCGGTTCCGGAGGGGCTGCTGATGGAGGCCACGCGCGCGGTGCGCTCCGACTGGGAGCCCCGCACCGCCCTCCCGGCACTGCTCGACCCGGCCGCCGAGCCCCGGCTGAGCCGCGATCTGACATGGACCGTCCGTCGTGACCGCGCGGTTCCCGAGGAGGACCGGGCCGTCGGATTCACCGCCGGCACGCTGACCGGAGCCGTCGAGCTGACCGCATGGCTGGCGCACCGGCTGCCCGCCGGGGATCCGGTGCGCGCAGCTCTGCCCGCGGCGCTCGTCGCCGTACGGGACCGGCTGGCCCACCCGGGGCTGCTGCTGGACCTGGGCCGGTATGTGGACCTCGACGGCTTCCGCGCGGCGGCGGGCGCGCCCACCGAGGTCACCGACACCCATGAGCGGTACGGAGCGGTGCTCATGGGCACGCAGGACAGCCTTCCGTGTCCGGCTATCCGGCCGTCGCTGCTGAGCGGGGCGGGTGACGACCCGTATCTGCGGGCGCTGCGCAGCGAGCCGGAGCGGTGTTTCCCGGTGGAGGCGGCGCTGGAGCTGGCCCGCTCCGAGCGGTTCGCGCAGCTGCTGGCCGACCCGGGCGACCCGGCGGACGGCGAGCGCGGCAAGGACGGCTGCTGGTGGCCGCAGGACCCCTCGCGGTCCGTGCCGGAGCTGGTGGCCGAGGCGGCCGCGGAGTGCGGTCTCGGCCGGGACGCCGCCGCCCTGTATCTGATGCTGCTGGCCATGCCCGACCCCACCGACCGCAACACCGCGCGGTGGACGGGCTGGAAGCCGGGCAGGCTGAAGGCGGCACGGGCCGAACTGTCCGGTTCCGGGCGGGCCGTGGAGGCGACGCGCGCACGGGCCGGGCGCTCGCTGTTCCTGCCCGGCGGCTGGCTGGAGCCGGGCTCCGCGCACCTTCCGCTGGAGCAGTGGAAGGTGCCGCTGTACGAGCATGTGACCGATGCCGGACCGGTGCTGAGCGTGCTGGTCCCCACCCGTCCCGCCGCCGGTCTGTACCGCGCGGCCTGGGGCCGGGTCGCGGGCGGCGACGTACCGCGCCTCGGGGAGCTCGCGCCGGTGCGTGCCCGGCGCCGCCGCTGAGATGCGGGCCGGGGGCGGGACCCGCCCGCCCCCGGCCCGCCGGCACCGCGTCCCTTACGCCTTCGCTCTCTCCGTCTCCCCTCTTCCCTTGTGTTCCCGTCCTGTTCCCGCCCTGTTCCCGTCCGTCGCGTTCTTCCGACCGTGCCCTCTTCGAAGGATCGATCCCGTATGACGTCGCAGCCCATCGCGGCACCCGCCCCCGCCGTCTCCTCCCCCAGCCGTCAGGTGCTCCCGGCCGAGGAGCGGTACGCGGCCGAACTCACCTTCCTCGCCGCCCAGGACGCCGGCCCGCGGCCGCCCGGCTGGCTGCTGACCCCGCGTGCGGCGGTCACTTTCATCTGCGGCAGCGACGGGGTCGCCCTGGAGCTGCCGGAGGACGCACGCGGCGGGGACCTGCCGGACCGGCTGGCGGTCGCGCCGAAGTTCATCTCGGAACGGGCCCTGGTCGAGCGCTGTGTGGTGACGCTGGCCGGTGAGCGGGGACTGATGCTGGTCGGCGAGCCGGGAACGGCCAAGTCGATGCTCTCCGAGCTGCTCGCCGCGGCGGTCTGCGGCACCAGCGCGCTCACCGTCCAGGGCACCGCGGGCACGACGGAGGACGCCTTCCGCTACGGCTGGAACTACGCCATGCTGCTCGCTCAGGGCCCCACGCGTGAGGCGCTCGTGGACTCCCCGGTGCTCACCGCGATGCGCACCGGAAAGGCAGCCCGGCTGGAAGAGATCACCCGCTGTCTCCCCGAGGTGCAGGACGCGCTGGTCTCCCTGCTGTCCGACCGGCGGCTCAGCGTCCCGGAGCTGGCCGGGACGGAGGACGGACTGGTCGCAGCCGTCCCCGGCTTCACCGTGATCGCCACCGCGAACCTGCGCGACCGCGGTGTCTCGGAGATGTCCGCGGCCCTCAAGCGGCGCTTCAACTTCGAGACCGTGCAGCCGATCTCCGACGCCGAGGCGGAGGTCGCCCTGGTGCGCCGTCAGGCCACGGCAGCCGTGGAGCGGTCCGGTGCGTCGTTCGGCGTCGCGGACCGTGTTCTCCGGGTGCTGGTCACGGTCTTCCGGGAACTCCGGGAGGGGCGCTCCGCCGAAGGCTGGGACGTGGAGCGGCCGGGGACGGTGATGTCCACCGCGGAAGCGGTTCAGGTGGCCGCCTCGCTCGGTGTGTCGGCGGCCTATCTGCCGGACGGCGACGTCCTCGACCTGGTGCCCGGCCATCTGCTGGGCGTGGTCCGCAAGGACGACCCGGCCGACCGCACCCGGCTGCTCGGGTACTGGGACGGGCCGGTCCGCCGCCGCGCCGAGGACGGCGACGCCGTCTGGCGTCGGCTCTGGGACCTGCGGGAGGACCTGCGATGACGGCGGTTCAGGAGGCGGGGCCCGATGCGGCGCTGACACGCCTGGCCGAGTGCCGGGAGCCGTATCTGATCGGGGTCCGCCACCACAGCCCGGCTCTGGCCGCGGCGGTGCCCGCGCTGCTGGACGCCGCCGGCGCCGACGTGGTGTGCGTGGAGCTGCCGTCCGACTTCGAGGCGTGGCTGCCGTATCTGACGGACCCCGCGACCGTGGCTCCGGTGGCCCTGGCGGGGGCGCGCGGCGACGGCGGTCTGGGCTTCTACCCCTTCGCCGACTTCTCCCCCGAACTGGCCGCGCTGCGCTGGGCGCGGGACCGCGGGGCCGAGGTGCGCTGCTGTGATCTGCCGCTGTCCGAGTGGGACGGGCACGGCGGTCCGGACAGCGGGTCTGCTGACAGCCGGTCTGATGACGACCGGTCTGATGACGGCGGGTCTGATGACGGTGCGGCGGCCGAGTCGCGAGGGCCCGCGTTCTCCGCGGCGCTGGAGGCCTCCGCCAGCGGCCGGGACGGCGACGATCTGTGGGACCGCGCGGTGGAGGCGCACGCCCCCGGCAGCTCCCCCGAGGAGGTGCGCCGCGCCGCCCTCGCCATGGGCTGGGCGCTGCGGACGGACGCCGCGGGCGCGGGCGGCGTGCCTTCCGTGGACCTCGCCCGTGAGGCCCGGATGCGCCGGACGGTGGCCGCGGCGGGCGCGGCGGGCCGCCGGGTGGCGGCGGTGGTCGGGGCCTTCCACGCCCCGGCGCTGCTGCCCGGGCGGGACGTCCGCACGGCTCCGGGTGAAGCCGCCGGGCCTTCCCCGGACGGCGTGGCAGGGGAGGGCGTCCGCGGGACGCGGGGCACACCCGCCGACGGCGCCCTGCCCGGCGGCGACGTCCCCGGGGCGGGCGGGCCCGTGCCGCCCGGCACCTCGCTGGTGCCGTACGCCTTCGCGTTGCTGGACTCGCGGTCCGGATATCCCGCCGGAATCCGGGACCCCCGCTGGCAGCAGGAGCTGCTGGCGGCCGGCGGCGACCCCGTGCGGGTCGTGGACGCGGCGGCCTCGGTCATCACGGGCGTCTGCCGGGAGCTGCGCTCCGCGGGGCACCCGGCGGGTTCCGGCGAGGCTGCCGAGACGCTCCGCGTCGCCGCCGACCTGGCGCGGCTGCGCGGAATGCCCGCGCCGGGCCGGGGCGAGCTGGTGGAGGCGGTGACATCCGTACTGGGGCAGGGCGACCCACTGGGCCGGGGCCGCGCGGTGGCCGGCGCGCTGGAGACGGTGATGGTCGGGGCCGTCCGGGGCCGGGTCGCACCAAACGCCCCCCGCTCCGGGCTCGGCCCTTCGGTCGAGGCCGAGTTGGCGGAGCTGCGGCTGCCGGGCCCGCACGAGCCGGGGCGGCGGGACGTCCGGCTGGACCCGCTGCGCTCCGGGCTCGACCGGCGTCGGGAGGTCCTGCTGCACCGGCTGCGGGTCTGCGGCGCGGGCTACGGCGACCCGGGCGAGGTGGCCGGGACGGGGGACGGCGCCGCGCTCAGCACGCGGTGGAGCGTGGCCTGGACGCCCTCGGTCGCAGCCCGTCTCGATCTCGCGGGGGTGCGGGGCGTCACTGCCCGGCAGGCCGCGGCCGGAACGCTGCGCACGGCGTTCCGGCAGCAGGCCGCCGAAGGCGGGGCGAGCTGTGCCCAGGTGCTGGACGGTCTGCGCAGGGCCGCTCGGTGCGACCTTCCGGAGCTGGTGGGAGACCGGCTGGCCGAGGCCGCGGCGACGCTGCCGTCCGCCGCGGGCCTGCCGGAGCTGCTGGAGGCGCTCGATCTGCTGCAGGCCCTGCGCCGGGAGCATCTGCCCGGCACGGACGAGGCGTCCCGGACGGAGGCCGCCGCGCTGGCCGACGTCCTGCTGGAGGCGGCCGTACGGGTGCTCCCCGGCCTCGCGGGCAGCGACCGGCCCGAGGATGCGGCGGCGCTGACGTCGCTCGCCGCGCGCGCCGCGGAGGAACGCCTGGGGCTGGGGCTCGACGAGGCCCTCGCCGCTCTGGCGCGGACCGCGTCCCCGCTGATGCAGGGGGCGGCGCTGGCGGCCCGGGTGCTGCTCGGCCTGGAGAGCCCCGCCGCGCTCGGCCTCCGGGCCGCCGGCTGGACGGACGCCGCCGGCTGCCCGGAGGGGCGTCGGAGGCTGACCGGGCTGCTTGCCGGCGTGCTCACCGCCGCGGGCCCGCTGCTGCGTGCGGCCCCGGCCTGTCTGGAGCCGCTGCTCACACGGGTCGAGACGCTCGGCGACCGGGGGTTCCTCGACCGGCTGCCGGCACTGCGGGCCGGTTTCGACACCCTCACCCCGGCCGGTCGCGAACGGCTGCTTGAGACCGTGGCCGAGAGGCTCGGGGAGCGTCCCGACACGGCGCTGGCCGCCCCGCCCGAGCTGCTCGCGCGATGGGCGGCGGCGGACGCCGCCGGGCTGGCGGCCCTGCATTCCCTGCCGATCGCCTTCCAAGCGCCCGGCACGCCCGGCTCGGGGGACGCGGCAGCCGCGCCCGTCGCCGAGGACGGCCCGGGCGGGGCGGCCCCCCACGTCACACCAGACGCGCCCGTCGCAGCGTCCGCCCGCATCGGCCCCGGCGGCGGTGAGACCACCGCCGCACCGGCCATGCCGGAAACCGCAGCCGTCCACGACGACCCCGCGGGCAAAGGGGCCGCCGCCGCACCGGCCGCGCCGTCGGCCGCGAGCCCGTCCAAGGGCCTGGAGTTCGACGGCATGCCGCACGCCGGCGCGCCTCGCATCGACCCGGCCGACCGCTGGCGGCTGCTGCTCGGCCGCCAGTCCGACCGGTTGCCGACCGGGGTGCGGCGCTATGCGCAGGCCCTCGACGAGCTCTACGGCGCCGGCCGCGGCGAGGGGGCCGACGATGTGACGGCCGGGACGGGCGGCGGCCGGGAGGCGTCGTTCCCCGGCGTCCGGGAGTGGTCGGGCGAACTCCGGGCGCTGTTCGGCCCGCAGGTGCGCGAGGAGGTGCTGGCGCAGGCAGTCGACGCCGGACGCACCGATGTGCTGGCGGAGCTGGACCCGCACGCCGTACGCCCGTCGATGGGCCTGCTCACCTCGGTGCTGAAGCTGGCGGGCGGGCTTCCGGAGCAGCAGCTCGCCCGGCTGCGCCCGCTGGTGCGGCGGCTGGTGGAGGAGCTTGCGCGGGAACTGTCCACCCGGTTGCGTCCGGCGCTGTTCGGGCTGGGCACACCGCGCCCCACCCGCCGCCCCGGAGGGGCGCTCGATCTCGCTCGGACGCTGCACGCCAACATCGTCCACGCCCGGCGGCTGGACGACGGCCGCACGGTCGTCGTGCCCGAGCGTCCCGTCTTCCGCACCCGTGCACGCCAGGAGGCGGACTGGCGGCTGATCCTGGCGGTGGACGTCTCCGGCTCGATGGAGGCGTCGGTCGTCTGGTCGGCCCTGACCGCCGCGGTGCTGGGCGGCGTTCCGGCTCTCTCCACGCACTTCCTGGCCTTCTCCACCGAAGTCGTCGACCTCAGCGGCCGGATCGACGACCCGCTCTCGCTGCTGCTGGAGGTACGCGTCGGCGGCGGCACGCACATCGCGGCGGGGCTGGCGCACGCCCGCACCCTGGTGACCGCCCCCAGCCGGACTCTGGTGGTCGTGGTGAGCGACTTCGAGGAGGGCGGCCCCGTCGGCGAACTGCTCGGGCAGGTCCGGGCCCTGGCCGCCTCGGGGGTCCAACTGCTGGGCTGCGCCGCGCTCGACGACGACGGCACGCCCCGCTACTCCGTGCCGGTCGCCCGGCAGCTCGTCGCAGCCGGCATGCCCGTGGCCGCGCTCAGTCCCGACGCCCTGGCCCGCTGGGTGGGCGAACGCCTCAGAGGAGAAACCCGTTGACGCCCGCAACCGACGCCGTCCCCTCGCTGCCGCCGGTCGCGCCCGAGGTCGGCGCCGAAGCCGCCGAGCAGCTCACGTCCCGGCTGCGCGGCCGGCTGGACTCGGCGGTCGAGCGCCTGCGCCGCGCCCCCGTCAGCGCCTCGGGCGGGGTCTGGCGGGTCGCCTGCGGCGAGGACGCCGACGTCACGCTGGAGCCCGGCCCGTCGGGCGTGGTGAGCGAGGCGGGACAGGCGCGGTGCAGTTGTCTGCTCGCCCCGCGCTGTCTGCACCGTGCGGCGGTGCTGCACCTGTGCCCGGTCGCCGCGTCGCCCTCGGGCGGGCCGGAGCGGCGGCTGTCCGCGTCTCCTGGAGCCGCGTCCTCCGCCTCCGGAACGACCCGAGCCGGCATCCCGGGCGAACCGGATGACGCCGCCTCGACGGGCACGGCCGGCACGCCCGTTACGGTCGGCGCGACGGAGCCTCCGTCCCACACCGCGGCCGGGGTCGCCCCGCCGGACGCAGCGGCCCCCGGGGAGCCCGCCGTCCCGGCCGATGCCGCCGGCCTCGTCGCCGCGGCGAACGACGCCGGGGCCGCTCGCCCCGCCCGGCGCCAGGACTCCCCGCCCGCACCCGGGGCCTCCACCACCCCGCCCGACGCGCCCGACAACGCCACCGGCG